>CAZVKP010000198.1:0-6449 GCA_964627635.1 uncultured Calditrichaceae bacterium
TAACTCAATGAATCAATTCTTCTAAATATGATGATACAAGTCATTTGTGACAATTCCAAAATGAAATTCCAATTTTTCACTGAAATTGTTGTATTTTGGTGATTTCTAACAATTTGTGCTAAATAATTCTTGATAGATTCCGATTACTCCATTATATTCGGTGAAAATTTTAAGGGTAGGCAATAATGAAAAGTTTATGGCAGAACATTTTCAAAGGTCGAGACAAGAGTGAAGAAAGTATCATCACCATACTCAGAAAAATTCCGGTATTTAAAGATTTAAAAGAAAAGGAATTGGCAGCAATTGAACGCATTTTGCACCGCCGCAATTATAAAACAGATGAGTTAATATTCCGGCAGGGAGATGCAGGCGTGGGAATGTATATTATCGAAAAAGGTAACGTATTTATTCGATTGGAACCTGCGGATATTGTTGTGGCGGAATTGACTGATGGTGAATTCTTTGGTGAATTGGCATTGCTGGATGATTCTCCCCGCTCAGCATCGGCAGTCGCAGGGAGCGATTGCAGCATGCTGGGTTTCTTTCAGCCGGATTTGTTTGGGCTGATTGACAGAGATCCCAAATTAGGAGTGAAGATCGTTCTCCGCTTGGCAAAAATCATTGGAGATCGCTTGAAAGCGGCTAATGAAGAAAACCAGCAGATGAGAGATAAATTGAATGAATTGGAAGACAAAAAATCAGAGCTCACCCAATGAACCGTTATTTGAAAATCCTATCTTTTTTGGTCGTTTTAGCAATCGCATTTTATTTTTTCCACACCATTGCGTCATTAGTAAAAATTTTAATTATTGCGGCGTTGCTTGCATATATTCTGGATCCGGCTGCCAGCCGGTTGGAAGCCCGTGGGCTAAATCGGGTGGTATCCACACTTATCGTATTCGGGGGGATTATTGCCATTTTAATTAGTTTCGTCTTTTTGATTTTACCAGTTGTGAGTGCGGAAAGTCAAGCGATTCAGGAAGGCATTGCCAGCGGAAAAGCAAAAATGCTTTTCTTGCAATTGGAACAAACGCTGCAACAACGTCTGGCATTTTTGGGTATTGAAGAAATTAAATTAAGTGAAAAAATACAGTCTGTTCTCAGCAGTTTTGGCAACCAGCTTTTTAGCTATTTGTTAAATGCCGTTTCGTTAATTACCAATTTGGTGATTATTCCATTTATCATGTTTTTCTTACTGAAAGACGGACGGGAAATAAAGAAGAATATTATCCGGTTAGTCCCCAACCGCTATTTTGAATTCAGCCTGAACATGTTGTATAAAATGGATCTCCAGTTGGGCAATTACCTGCGCGGTCAGTTAATGGATGCCTTGATTATCGGATTGCTGTCGATTATCGCGCTTTGGATTTTAGGGATCAATTATTTTATGGTGATCGGTGCCTTTGCCGGATTAGCCAATTTAATTCCATATGTGGGGCCAATAGCCGGTGCAATCCCTGCAATTATTGTATCGATCATGCAATTTGGGGATTTATCCATGGTTTTATGGATTGCAGTGGCTTTTACCATTGTACAATTGGTGGATAATGTACTGGTGCAACCGCTGGTGGTTGCCAAAACCGTGAATCTGCACCCATTGATTGTGCTGTTAGTGGTTATCATCGGTGGACAATTTTTCGGTGTTCTGGGAATGCTTCTGGCGGTTCCTGCTACCGGTGTTCTGAAAGTTATAGGGGAAGAGGGCTACAAGAGTTTTAAACAATATCGGTTTGATTGAAATTCTCTGTGGTTTTCACTTCCCTAAAATTTTAAAAAAATTATCGTAACTCCATTGAAGCATCAAATTCCCGTTTGCTGACTTTTGAAAATTTCCTTACATTTATCCCTTATTTTAAAGAGTTTTCTTGAAAATGAAATTTAAAATCCAGCCAATCGATTCCATCAATTTGACAAAAAAATACTTTTATCATTTTGAAAATAATCTTCCTGAGTTAGAACAATCAATTAAAAATTATGGCATCATAAATCCGGTAATTGTTGCAGGTGATTCAATTATTGACGGTCATCGACGGACTGGCGCGGCAAAAGAGGCGGGTATCAAAGAAATTCCGGTGTACCAGGAGACGACAGATAATTTACCGAATGCTTTTCTATCCGGTTTACATTTGAATGCCTTTAACAGAAAATTGAGTTTAGTGGAAAAATTAAAAGCATTTTCAATTGCCTCAGATTCATTCCAGCAGCAGGACATCAATAAGGTCAAAAAACTATTGGAATTTAAACATTTTCCACAGATCGATAAAATAACACAAAAAGTCTTGAATTTACCGTATTGGTTACAATTTTATTTCCATCGAATTCATGTAAAGATGAAATTGTTGGAAATACTTTTGCAATATCCGGTGAAGGATTATGAAACCTGGTTTAAATTTGGCGATGAATTTAATCTCAAAGCACCTGAAATTTCAAAACTATTGGAACAGGTTATGGATATCTGTATGAGGGACGATATTCAGCCTGGAGAATTGTGGAAGTCACTTGGAATACAAAAAATATTAGCCAGTGGGATGACCGCCCAGCAAAATGTTCACCGAGTCAAAGAAATTGTTCATGCAAAAAGAAATCCCATTTTGGTTCATATTCAAAACAATTTAACCGACCAGACTCGGAAAATTACAAAGAAGTTTTCTGGTAATTTACAAATCCAATGGGATGCCACGCTGGAAAGACCTGATATCCTTTTGCAATGGCGGATTAAAAATACTGAGTCATTAAAACAAAATCTGGTAATTTTTAAACAAGATGAATTTGAAAGTGATATTATTTCAATTTTAAAAACCATGAATCGTTTACCGGAGGAGATGCAATGAAAAATATGAATCGAAGAGGCTTTTTGAAAAGTTCACTAATCGCCGGTGCCGGCGTCAGTTTAATTCCCTCGCGCTGGAAATCAGTTTATGCACAAACAGGTGGAACGGTAGCTCGTCCCAAACATCCGGTGGTGGTCTCCAGTGCCAATGGCGAACAGGCAACCGCAAAAGCAATGGAAATGTTAAACGGAGGTGCCGATCCGTTGGATGCAGTGATTGCCGGTGTGAATATTGTGGAAAATGATCCCGAAGATATTTCGGTGGGTTATGGCGGATTACCCAACGAAGATGGGGTGGTTCAGTTAGATTCATCGGTGATGCACGGACCCACCCACAATGCCGGATCTGTTGGTGCGTTGGAGGGAGTTAAAAATCCGTCGAAAGTAGCAAAAATGGTAATGGAGCGAACCGACCATGAATTGATTGTGGGTAAAGGCGCCCAAAAATTTGCGCTTGCCCATGGATTTCAATTGGAAAATTTGTTAACCGAGAAAGCCCGGAAAATTTGGCTGTATTGGAAAGAGTCTTTGAGTGGACGAGACGATTGGTTGACTCCGCCTGTCGAGGAATTGGATGAGGAGCTCCGCCGGTTTTTTGATGTTCAGGGAACCATCAATTGCTGTTCAGTGGATGCCAGTGGCGATTTGGGAGGCGTGACCACCACCAGTGGTCTGGCATTTAAAATTCCCGGTCGGGTTGGAGATTCTCCTATTATCGGAGCGGGTCTTTATGTGGATAATGAAGTGGGCGCCGCCGGTTCAACCGGGCGAGGAGAGGCGAATTTGAAGAATCTGAGTTGTTTTCTGGCAGTGGAATTCATGCGTCAGGGAAAGTCTCCCACCGATGCCTGCCTGGCAGTTTGCGAGAGAATTGCCAGTAAAACCAAAATTCCATATTTATTGAAACGGGAAGGTCAACCGAATTTCAATGTCAAATTTTATGCTGTTAACAAAAAGGGCGAATTTGGAGGTGCTTCAATTTACAGCGGTGGTCAAATGTGGGTTTATGCCGGAACCGAGCATAAAAAAGTTGATTTGCCCTATCTGTTTGAAAGAGGATGAGTAACTTAACACCGGGATTAATCACGGTGTTAATGAAACTGAAACCATCAAAAACCGTTTCAACGGTTTTTCTGTCTCACTTTTCTTCTGCATCAGCCTCGGTTGAGATAGGCAATAAAATCAGGACCATTTGAATTTACGAAAATACGGTTTTGATGACTTTAAATTGGCTACTAGGTCAGGATTCCTGAAGTTAATAAATTTATTAATAAGACATCCCGGATAGTGAATATTCGGGATGTTAGTGTGGTGTCCAATTTTTTGTTACCGTACTTGTTTTCTAACTGCTAATTGTTATTGTTGCTTAAGATAAGATCATTATTCCGAATGTAATATTATTGTTGAATATTAGAGGATTATGGTATTTTATCAGATTCTTTCTATCCAATATCCTGGTTTTCGATGTTGATGGGCAATCGCTAAAATTACAATGTCATTTTTTTGTATAGAATACAGTACTTTATAAGGAAATTTGTTTACTAAGCATTTCCTGACTTCACCCCTTGCTATTGGCCATGCTTCGGGAAATTTGTTTATCCGATCAATAGATTTTTGAACTTTAAGCTTGAATCTAATCCCTAAACCTTGTTGCTCCATTTCATAAATAATATGGCATCTTCCAATTCTTTGAAAGCAACTTCCGTAAGTCTGATGTTCATTGTTTTGCTCTTTCACGGTCAAAAACTTCATCATAACTTATCGTTTTTAATTTACCCTCTTTAAATGCTTTCAGACGTTTTTCTGCTTCGATTGCCCAAATTTCATCAATGGACTTGTTTGGTTTATCAATGCTTTCTAATAATCCTTCTATAACCATTATTTTATCGGCTGGTTTTAATTCTAAAGCTTTTTGAATTATATCTTTTACTTTTTCCATTTTTTCACCTTTGGTATTTTCTTGATTTTAATCTGAAATCATTAAAAAGTAAATAACTTTCTCAAAATTAAAAAATTTTGTTTCACCCGTCAATCTGCACAGGGATAAATCAACTAAAAGGTTTAGTTTGAAATATGAATTTTTAAGCTGAATTTAAGCGATTAAATTAAGAAATAAATCAGCACCGATAAATATATACCGGTGCTGTTTTTTAAATTAGAAAATTTTGAAGGTTGCAGACTACTCAGGCAATTCCAAGCCGTATTTATCGCTGATATCCAGTGGCGGCATGGGGCCGTCCAGTGGCTTGGCGTCTTTCACATACCAGTCATACCAATCCAATGTTCGGTAGAGAACATCGATACGTCCCGGTTGTTTACGATTGCCGTGACCTTCTCCGGGATAACGAACCAAACGGTAAGCCGGATGGTCATTCATTTTCAGGCGGGTGTAAAGTTCCTGACTTTGAGATGGACTTACCCGGGTATCATTGGTGCCGCCATAAATTAAAAATGCGGATTCACTTTGGTGGGCGTAATAAATGGGACTGTGTTTTAAACTGTAATTCCACATTTCTTCCAAGTTTTCACCGGAATGCACATACAGCTCTTCGTAGGGAATATCGGTTGTGCCGCGTTTGCTTATTAAATCACTGATACCGACGAACATACAAACCGCATTTACTTTTTCGGTGTAATATGTGCCAAACCAGGCAGCAGCGAACCCGCCATAAGAACCGCCGCCTAATCCCACATGATCTTTATCCGCAATCCCTTCATCAATTAAATAGTCTATGCCGTCTGCTACATCGTCAAATTCGGTGCCTGCTGCCTGTCCGTAGTGCCATTTCATTGCGTATTCAACGCCATAACCGGTGCTTCCCCGGTAATTGGGATAGAATACTGCATAACCTCTACCTGCTAATATTTGACCCGGCCGGGAATAATAAGAGAGCCATTCGTTGGAGTAATGGGATTCCGGACCACCATGAACAATGACAACCAATGGATAAGTTTGGTTCTTCTGATAATCAACCGGATAAATTAAAAGCCCTTCAATTTCTACATCATCTCGCGCTTTATATTGCACAACTTCCTGTTTGCCAAGTTTTCGATCAGTCAACCACGGATTTGAGGTCGTCATTTGCTTTAAGTCACTACCGGGGGACCAGTAATAAACCTCTCCGGGAATCTCAGGAGTTCCGCCAACCAATGCAAAATGTTTAAAATCCTTGGTATAACTTGGGTCCTCAAAAATAACGCCGGTATTTTGGGCATGCATAATGATGCTCCGTTCACCACCGCTTGCACTTACCGTGCTCAAAGTTGTCCAAACGCCTTCTCCTGCGAGATAAACCACGGTATTTTTATCTTTCCAGCCTACCCAGTTCACGTGTCCCCTAAAATCAGGAATGGTGAGATTTTTTTCTTCTCCACCTTTCAATGGTTTCACATACACCTGGCTCACTGCATGGTCTTTTCTCTCAAGTGCTGCAGTGTATGCCAATTGAGTTCCATCCGGGCTAAACGCATAATTTCCGAGCTTTCCGGGATTATCAGTAATCTGAGTAATATTTTTGGTTTCTAAATCAATTAAATAAACTTTCTGGAACATGTATTTGTAGTCTATTAAATTTTTCTCTGACAATGCTGCAGCAATTTGCTTCCCGTCCGGTGAAAA
>CAZVKP010000199.1:0-6414 GCA_964627635.1 uncultured Calditrichaceae bacterium
GAATTTCAATCATTTTTAAACCGGTAATTCCAATTGTAGCAATATCTGCTCTGGCATCCTTCTTAATGGGGGTTCCCTCTTTTAAACTTATTTTTACCACTACTTTACTAATATTTTCAGGATCGATATAGATATCTTCAATGGTTCCAACATTTATTCCTAAATATTTTACCGGACTTCCAACTTCCAGTCCACTGACAGAAATATTTTCATACGTAATAAAATATATGTCCCTTTTCTGGAGAAATTTTTGACTGGTTAAGACGGCAACGAGTCCAATTAAAGCAAGTGAAGCTACAATGATAAATAGACCAAATCTAAATTTTTGAGCTTTAAGCAGCATGTTTACTCCGGAATAATTTTGGTGCAAAAATTTAGGGTGAGATTAACCGAATCGCAACGAAAATTTCGCTACAAATTGTGTTTATTCACCTCATCGATTTTATAACTACCCTAAATTCTATATCATCTGAACATGACTTTTCAGTTCATCATCTTGATTCACTTGGATCAAAACAGGTAATGAATCTTTTATATCTTCAATATGTGTGACCAAAAAAATTTGTCTAAACTGGGAAGATAACTGATTAAGTGCATTTAATATATTAAACTTACGTTCCTGGTCCTGAGAACCGAATATTTCATCCAACACAATAAAATTTAGCGGATTTCCCCCGCTTCGCTCAGCAACCACCTGGCTTATCGCGATTCTCAAACAGAGATTTGCCAAATCTTGCTCTCCGCCAGAAAATCTCCCAATACCAAATCGTTCGGTACCATCAAAAATATAAATATTATAATCCGTATCCAATTCCATGATTGAATAACGATTGTTGGTAGTTAATGCAAGCAGCTCCGAAGCCCTGTTTGCGATAAGTGGACGAATGCGACCAGACAACTCCATTCGGAAATTCCCCAGATGTTCATCAAGCAATTTTAGATAAACAATTTCATTTTGGGTAAGTTTTATTTGCTCTCGCAGTTTTTGCTGTTCAGTCAATTCAGCCTGTTTTTGTTTTAAAGTTTGCTGTAGAACAGCGAGATTTCTCTGGAGCTCGCCCAACTCACTCCTTGCATTCGATAAATTTTCATCAATTTCGTTAACGGCAGTTTTTTTTGCCAAAAATTCTTGTTCATCAAAATTTAACACTTTTTGATTATCTTGTTCCTGCATTAATGTTTTTGCGGTGTTAGAAATAGATTCTTCGACTATTGTGAGCATTCTTTGTAATTCCGGTAATCTTTCCACTTGTGTTTTTAATTGCAAGAATTTTTCTCTTTTTTCCGAAGTCACTTCATATTTTGTTTTGATTTCTTGATGTTTTTCAGGATCATAATTGAATTGACCGAACTCATTAATTTGCTTTTGAACATCCCGCAATTCTGAAGATTTTTCCTCCAAACTAATGCGTGCACTGTTCAGATTATCTTGTAGAACACTGATTCGACTTAGGTTTGTGTTATTTTGTTGATCCTGTTTTCGGAGGTCAGCCAATTTCTCTTTTATATTCTTTAGTTCTTTTTTCAATTGCTGAACAACTTCACTTTTTTCTTTTTTTGATTTCTGATAAAAGGTTAATTTTTCCTCAAAATCCTGCATAACAATGTCATAATGTTCCTCTAATGGTCTTTGACATATGGGACAGGGACTATTTTTTCCCAGTTTTTTAACAGATTGTTCATGTTTTTGTATTTCATTTATTTGCTGATTCAGCGCCTGAATATCGCCTTGAACTTGGGTTAACTTTTCCTGTAACGCTTCTTGTTTCCGTTCTGCTGCAGACAACTTTTCTTGAACATCACCGAATGATTGACGATTCTTGGTCATTTCGGCAATATGCTTCTCCCAATCTTCTACCTGTTTATTCTGTTTATCAATTTCACTTAGAAGGCGTTTTTCCAATTCTTTTTTATTTTGCCAACGGTGAAATTTTAATTCCAACGAATCCCAGTTTTCTTTTTCACTCTTGAGCAATTCCCAATTAGAAACTGCCGGTTTTAATTCCTCCAACTTTTTCTCAGCTTTGTGAATTTTTTGGATCTCCTCAGATAAATTGGATTTCTCGCGCTTCTGATTCAATATTCGTTCGTTGAATTGATCGATACGACGCTGATATTCAAAATATTTATCTCTCACATCACTAATTTCATCAAATTTCTTTTGACGGTTTTTACGTTCAGTTGTTAGTTGTTCCACTTTTTTATCGGCCGCTTCTTCACTCTTTTGTAATGAGGACAATTCTTTTTGTTTTTCCTGTACTTGGTGTTGAATAGCATCCAAATCTTTCAATCCACTTTGTTTGCCTTGTAGAAAAGCCTCTTTCTCAATGCGGTCCTGGCGAACCCGATTACGGGTTTGATCAATTCGTTCGATATTAATCAACCGATTAATTGCTTTTCTTCTCTCTTCAGGGCGCATTTCGGACAACGCCGCCAGATCCCGTTGTTTGGCAAAAACCGACGCAAAAAAAGATTGATAATCCAATCCCAATAAAGTCTCCACAAATTCATTCACACCACTATCTCGCTCAGCAGTTGCCGAAGGCTCTCCTGCCCGATGAATGGCTGCCTCGGTTATTGCATTCTTTCCCCGTAATTCCCGTTTAATTCGATAGTCATGTCCCCCAATTTCGAATACCATTTCCGCCGAACATGCATCCTTTGAATCCGCAAATTGGGAACGAACTTCGCTCTTATCAGTGCGTACAACCCGGTTGCCGTAAAGCACCCAACCGATTGCTTCCAATAGCGTGGTTTTACCACTGCCATTGGGGCCAATTACCCCAATTAAGTTTTCAGGAAATTGCACATCTAAAGATCGAAATCGTCGGAAATTTTTAAGTGTAAGTGATTTAATAACCATCGATTATTCGCCAGAATCCTCTGTCTCAATCAAATAGCTTTTACCAAGTTGAATAATTTTATCCTGATCTTTTTCATTTTCCACTATTTCATGGATATATTTTTCGAACTCCACTTCCAGGGAACCAATGTGAGTTGTGACAGACTTAGAAAGTTTGCTTTGCCACCGTGAAAACTGTTTTTCCAAATAGAATACCTGAGGGAACCGGCTATCTATTTCGCGCATATCTAATTTCAAAAAAATATCCGAAGGGATATTTTGTAATGATATACTGAGTAGTGCACCCTCCGGAACATCCCGGCTCAACACTTCTAATTTTTCATAAATATCTCTCAATGACAATTCCCTGCAATCGATAAGCGGATGTTTAACCATTTCCCTGGAAGGCGTTTCAATATATTCATGTTCATTTGTCTTCAAATCGACCATTACAAATCCTGTTGTGTGAGCAGCTTCATTAAAACTGGTACGCTCTGTGGAACCGGAATAAACTGCTGTATCTGTCACATGTAAATATTTATGATAATGTCCCAATGCAATATAATCGAACTGCAAATCATAATTTTTTGAAGGGTCGGAAATCCGTTGCTCGTTAAATTCCCCCATGCTGAAAGTTTGCTTTCCACTCCATGCCGCATGTGTAACCAGAACATTATACTTTGCATTTTTAAACTCCACAGAGTTGAATGCCTGGTCTAATTCTTCACTCATTGAGCAATGAGGAATACAATGAAAATCCGCTTCACCAATTCTGTATCTTTCATATTTGCCCTGATATGCAGCATAGACATTATCAAATAAAGCGATGGATTCAAAAATGGAGCCGGTTGCTCGGATTCTTGGCGTGGAATGATTACCGGAAATTATTACCGACGGAATACCCGCCTGGCTGATTTTTTGAATGCCTTCTAATGCAGATCTAATCGCCCGATTGGATGGACGGGATGTATGGAATAGGTCCCCGGAGTGCACAACCACATCCGGTTTTCGAGTTAAAATTTCCTGAATTATTCGATTCCAGGCATCATAAAAATCGTGTTCTCGCTGATTGATCCCGGTTTCAGGATCAATACGAGTATATTCGGAAAATCCGAGATGAGTATCTGAAAAATGAAGAAGTTTCAATAGACAATCAATATTAAGATTTATTACTCATTTTGATGTGATTGATGGAACGCCGCCTAAAGGTTCAGCCGTTTGAACTCCATTTAAAATTGCCTCTCTCACACATTCCACTGCCATTTCTGTAATTTGATCCAATTTTACCTCCAGCTCACCGCTGCCAAGTGCGAAAATAATGTCCCCGTCAAAACTTGTACGTGCAGGATTTACTGCCCTCACAATTCCGTTGTGCGACCTTTCTGCCAAATGATATAAGTACAACTTGCTTAAATTGGCATTGGTCATCAATACTGCTAAGATGGTATTAGTCCCGAAATCCACATCCGGTGGTTGCCAGCGTATCGCAGGATCTTCGGCAGCCAAAAATTGTCCTTCTTTCTGTGCGCCGGCAAGAATGCTACCATCGGTCCGAATAACATCCCCCACCGGATTAACCACCACTAAAGCTTCAATCCACAAATCCTTGTATTTTATTTTTGAAATTCCTAAGCCACCCTTCATCATAAATTCTAATCCTGCCCATTTACCAACCGTTGCGCCGGTTCCGGCACCCACGTTTCCCTGTTGTGTATTGCTAATTTTAGCATTTTTGCAAGCCAAATATGAATCATTTGATGAAGGGACGGCATTGGAGTCAATCATGTATAGATCGTAAATGACTGCAGCGGGGACAATAGGAATAGTTCGAAATGGGGTATGATATCCAATATCCCGTTCCATTAAATAACGCATCACACCGGCAGCCGCATCCAATCCAAATGCACTTCCCCCGGTAAGCAACAGCGCATGGATTTCCTCCATTTTTCGATGCGGGGAAAGTAATGCGTATTCACGAGTACCAGGAGCAGCACCTCTGGCATAAGCTGAAGCACGAGTTCTTTCGGGACATAAAATCACTGTGCAACCGGTGCCTTTATCCAAATTTGTGAAGTGTCCGATCTTAAATGGGTTCATATTTTCATCCGGATGTTTGACCTTTTTTTAAATTTTTATTCTTGCAAATATATAAATTGCAATGGTCACACTTAAACATCAGATTTTTAGCTAAAAACCGGGTAACTTAAATCGCATTACCACTTCCCCTGTTTCTCTGTTCACAGAAATCGATTGATCTTCAGTGGTCAACTCCTTGCCGGTTGCCATTTTAGACAATCCGTTTAAAAATTGCATTCCCTGATTTAAGGTAGTTTCTAACTCATCAACACGAGTTTTTTCAGAAGGCTGTTTCTCCCCACGGTTTTTATTCAAGGAGATTGATTCTCCCTTTTCATCTGAAACAGCAGTTACTTCTTCCCTTTCTTCCGGAGCCGTATCCCAGCTTTGTTCTTCATCAAAAAGTGTCGGCTCCTCCTCGATTTCCACTGCGGTCTCTTCTTCGGAGACAACTTCCAACTCTTCGGCTTGTTTTTCAAACGGTTCAACCAGATTCTGAATTTGTTCAATAAAAGTAGAACGCCCACGTGCTGAAAAATCCACCTCATCGGTTAAATCACCTTCGTTGAGTACGGCATCAAATAGCGATTCTTTTAAAACAATTCCATCAGCAATTCGGTGCTCAATGCTTTGTAAAGCCACTAAATTAATTGCGGTGATTCGTGAACTTTTTTGACCGATTCGGTGCACACGTCCTATTCGCTGATTTTTCCGTGCCGGATTCCAGGGCAATTCCACATTGATCACAGTATCTGCTGCTTGTAAATTAAGCCCGGTGCCACCTGCTTCGGTGGAAAGAAAAACCAGACAATCAGGATTGTGGTTAAATTCCTCAATCAATTCTCCCCTTTTTTTCACGGGGACTTTCCCTGTTAATTTGGCATAACCAATCTGTTGATGGATCAGTATTTTTTCAATCAAATGCAGCATAGTTGTCCATTCGGAAAAAATGATAACCTTTTTCTTCTGTTCCACGATATTTAATTTTTCAAAAAGAATTTCCTGTAATTCTTCCAATTTGGGAGAAATATTGGTCTCGTGATCGATCAAGTAAGTGGAATTGCAAACCATCCTCATGCAGGTTAAAAGCTGACGAATGCGCTGCATATCATAGAGCGTCTTGTGTTTTTTGGCTAAGTATGGTGCCAGAGATTTGGCAAACCCTGCGTGCATTTCCATTTGTTGATGATGCAATTGAATGGGAACATTGACCTCCTGTATGGCTGGCAACTGTTTTAATACATCTTTTTTCTCCCGGCGAATGACCACATCCTTTAGATAATTTTTAAGTGATTGGAGATTATAATAACCTGTAATTTTATTTTTCTTGCTTTTATCGAAATAACAATGGTTCATGGAAAATTCCCACAACGGCGCTAAAATTTCCGGATCGATGAAGTTCATAATAGAGTACAAATCTCCCAATCGATTCTCGATGGGGGTGCCGGTGATTACTAACGAATGCTTTTTGGGAATGGACTTGACCGCATAGGATG
>CAZVKP010000200.1:0-6381 GCA_964627635.1 uncultured Calditrichaceae bacterium
AAGAAATGTCTATCTCTGAAGCGGCGAAAAAATACGGCCCGTTCGATATCATTTTTGAAGCCACCGGCAATTCCGGAGTGGTCTTTGAAGCCGCTGATAATCTGGGAAAAAACGGTGTTTTGATTTTAAGCAGTATTACAAGCGGCGGGAAAACCAGAGAAATTCCTGCAGATAAAATCAATCTGGATTTTGTGTTGGGAAATAAGTTAATGTTCGGTACAGTGAATGCGAACAGAGAATATTTTGAAAGCGGGGCAAAAGATCTGGTTCAGGCAGTTGCTCAATTCCCCGGCTGGTTAAACAAGCTGCTGACTCACCCGGTAGATGGTCTGGAGAATTACCAGCAAATGATGGATCTTCTGACAACCGAGAAAGACGCAATCAAAGTTTACGTAAATGTAGCCAAAGATTGATAAAATGACCGATCCAATTATAGTTTAATACAGATTGGAAATTTAAGATTCAATATGTTGAGAAACTATGGAGCAGCATCATGACACATAACCACTATGATATAATCATTATCGGAACCGGAGCAGGTGGCGGGACCCTGGCATATCGCTTAGCTTCCAGTGGAAAAAAAATATTGATTTTAGAACGGGGATCGTTTTTGCCCCGGGAAAAAGAAAACTGGAATACTGTAGAAGTCTTTCAGAAAGACCGTTATCACACAGAAGAAGTTTGGTACTACAATAATTGGAAAGAATTGCATCCCGGCACCGGTTACTGGGTTGGAGGGAATACCAAGGTTTACGGTGCAGCGTTGTTCCGGCTGCGTGAAGGAGATTTCGATAAAATAACCCATAAAGGAGGTATCTCCCCGGAATGGCCCCTAAAATATCAGGAATGGGAGCCCTATTATTCGGAAGTTGAAAAGATTTACGACGTTCACGGAAAAATTGGTTCGGATCCCACCGAACCAGATATTAGTCAGGATTATCCTGCTCCACCGGTGAGTCACGAACCTCGTATTCAGGAGGTAAATGATGATCTGCTGCAAAAGGGTTTTCATCCGTTCAATATCCCTTTAGCCATAAGATTAAATGAGGCGCAGCGACAGTTTAGCACCTGTATTCGTTGTGATACCTGCGACGGATTTCCGTGTCTGGTCAATGCAAAGGGCGACTCGGATTTAAGCTGTATCCGGCCGGCACTTCAACATAAAAATGTGACACTATTGACCAATGCCAAAGTGACTCGTTTGCATACCAGTCATTCCGGCAAACAGGTTACCGGTGTGGAAGCAGAAATTAATGGTGAGAAAAAGGTGTTCTCGTCGGAAATAGTGGCAGTTTCGTGTGGGGCAATTAATTCGGCTGCTCTCCTATTACAATCAGCCAATGATCAACATCCCAATGGTTTGGCGAACAGCTCCGATCAGGTTGGTCGGAATTTTATGAAGCATCAGAATGGAGCGATTGTTGGCATCGGTAAAAAGAGAAATCCTACCGTCTTTCAAAAGACCATGGCAGTTAACGACTTTTACTGGGGCGAGAAAGATTTTGATTATCCGATGGGTCATGTTCAGTTGCTGGGCAAGGCAAATAAAGATATGCTTGCGATGGATGCACCTAAAATTACTCCCGGTATGGCGCTTGAAGAAATAGCTAAACATTCTGTGGATTGGTGGCTGACGGCTGAAGATCTGCCTGATCCTGAAAATCGGGTAACGGTTAAGGATGGTAAAATTCATTTGAACTACCGGGACAACAATACCGAAGCCTATGATCGTTTACTCAATAGGTGGATCAAAGTTTTAAAATCTATCGATTGTGCAGATAAAATTATTCCCTGTTCGTTGTATTTACGAAAGCGAATTCCCATTCAGGGAGTTGCCCATCAGGTTGGGACCTGCCGGTTCGGTGATGATCCCAAAACATCCGTACTGGATATCAATTGCCGTACGCACGATGTGGATAATCTGTATGTGGTGGATGGCAGTTTTTTCCCTTCCAGTGCTGCCGTAAATCCCTCGTTAACGATTATGGCAAATGCATTGCGGGTAGGAGATCATTTAATTGAACGCATGAAGTAGCTCGAATCTGTTCAAAAAAAGTTTAAACGAAGAAGGGTTAAATACATGGATTTTACGCTGGAACTTTGGTATTTGTTACCCCTTTCAATCTTAATTGCAACAATTGCAATGTCCAGTGGAATAGGCGGTGCGGTGTTCTTCTCACCCATTTTTATTTTGTTATTAAAACTGGAGCCCAGAATTGCCATTGGTTCTGCGTTAATCACAGAATTTTTTGGATTCAGTTCAGGTCTTTTCGCATACTGGAAGAAAAAATTAATCGATTTTAAACTTGCAAGTCAGTTGCTGCTTTTTTCAATTCCGGCATCAGTCCTTGGGGTATATTACAGTGATGCGCTACCCTCGGTTGTACTGAAGGGAATTTTTGCAGTGGGAATCATTTTTATTGGTACCCAACTGTTTAGCTCTTTAAAGCAAGAGGAGAAAGAAAAAGCCGATAAAGATATTGCGGAAGAATTTGATAAAAAGTATGAATCCTATTTAATTGATTCACTTGGCAACGAATTCCGTTACACGGTATGTAACAAGAATATGGGAAGGTCTTTTGCGTTTGTTGGCGGTGCTTTTGTTGGTATGATTTCGGTTGGTCTTGCGGAATTACAGGATTATCACTTGATCGCCAGATGCCGGGTACCATCTCCGGTAGCGGTGGCGACCTCTATTTTTGTGGTTGTTATTACGGTTTTAATCGCTTCTGTAGGTCATTTCTATGAATTTACGTTTCATACCCGGCCCGAAGTACTAAACCAGGTACTCAGCGTTATCATTTACACCGTGCCCGGGGTTATTATTGGCGGACAGATTGGTCCCGCCTTACAAACCCGATTAAATCCGGATGTGGTAAAAATAGGGGTATCGACTCTTTTTATATTGGTTGGACTTTTCATGCTATTTACAATTATTTGATTTTAATATCCAGTTGGATACTAGCATAACTGAAAATCTCAATGAATGAATGGGAAAAGATATTATGAATAAAACCCAATCTCTGACAAGCTGGTTGGACGCCATAACAGTTTATGGAGCAGCACTATTTGTGGGATTTGCTATGGTTAGTTTCCCGGCAAGTAGCACGATTTTAAAAGAATCCAAAGGCTTAACCGATGCCCAGTACGGTTTTATTTTTATTCCACAAATTTTTACAGCGGTATTCGGCGCCATTGCCGGGGGAAGTTTAGCCCGAAAAATCGGATTAAAAACCATACTTGGCGGAACCCTGTTGGCGAATGCACTTTCTCAGATGAGTTTATTTGTCGCTGTGGTGTTTTTTACCGGCTCTTATACATTTTATGCTGTGCTAATTGCTACTGCGTTGTTCGGACTTGCATTTGGCTTATCTGCGGCACCATTGAACACCTATCCCGGATTAATTTTTCCCACCAAAGGAGAAACGGCTTTGGTTGCTGTTCACACAGTGCTGGGTGGTGGCTTGGCAATTGCCCCTTTTTTACTGGGGGCACTTGCTAACATGGGACTGTGGGCGGTATTTCCGGGTGTGCTCATTGGTCTCAGTTTGCTCCTTGCCCTCTTTTTGCCTTTTTGCCAATTACCAGACTATGTTGAATCTCTAAAGGATCTCGATGTGCAGCAAACTGTAAATTTAACGTCATTGTTCAAAAATAAGGTTTTATGGATATTTGTGATTATCGTTGTTCTCTATGCTTTTGCGGAGGGGACATTTTCCAATTGGGCAGTAGTTTATCTTAATGACGGACAGGGAATTCCATTGACTACGGCATCTTTGGCCCTCTCTGTCTTTTGGGCAATGATTGCTATCGGTAGATTGGCAGCATCTATCCTGTTACTAAAAGTCCCCAGTCAAGTATTGTGGCTGATTCTGCCGGTTTTAATGCTTTTAACATTTTTAATGATGCCGCTTGCCACATCCGGTCTTGTGGGAATCCTTTTGTTTGGGTTGGCTGGCTTGGTTTGCTCTGCCTTTTTTCCGCTTAGTGTGGATCTGGTTTCCAAGCAATTTCCTGCCAGCGCCGCATTCGTGTCATCGATGATGATTGCTGCTTTGATGACCGGTGTGGGACTGGGTTCCTTTTTAATCGGATCACTGCGAGAATTAGCTCCGCTGGATAAATTATACCAAATTTCTGCTGTATATCCTTTGCTTGTACTACTATTCGCTGTTTTTCTTTGGAGGAAAAGACTAAGAGATGTTCCATCAAATGTAGATTAATAGATACAAATAGATAGTAAATATGATTAAAATGTTTCAAACAGAAAAAGGGCTAACAGTGCCCGCCATAGCTACCGAGCAGATGCAAGAAGTGGATCGAATAGCGATGGAGGAAACCGGACCGAATCTCTATCAGATGATGGAAAACGCCGGACGGAATTTGGCTTTGAGTGCCATGGAGATGATGACTGGCAAATGGGATGAAGCCCGGTATGTGGTCTTAGCCGGTACCGGTGGTAACGGTGGGGGTGGAATATGTGCTGCCCGCCATTTAGCAAATCGAGGGTTGAATGTCACACTTTCCATCACAAATTTTGATCGGTTAAGTGAAGTAACGAAATTCCAGCGGTATGTTTATCAGTCGGCAGGGGGACATGAAACAACTTTAAAAGAACTGGAAAATGAGCAACCAAATATCATTCTCGACAGCATCATTGGATACAGTCTGAAAGATGCACCGCGTGGTGCTGCTTTAGAATACATCCAATGGGCAAATTCGATTGAAGTACCAATTCTGTCTTTAGATGTTCCATCCGGAGTAAATTCCACTACCGGGGAAACAAATGGTGAATATATCCGGGCAAGCAAGACTCTGACTTTGGCATTGCCCAAAACAGGCCTGATTCCCGAGAAAACCGGTGCATTGTATTTAGCAGATATCGGAATTCCGTCCCTGGTTTATCAACAGTTGGGAATAGAGTACCGGAATCCTTTTGGAAATCAATTTCGAGTCTCGCTGCAGGCAATGAAAAATAAGCAGAGTGGAGAGAATTATTAAAACCACAGAAAGGGAAAACATGCAATTTAAAAATAGATTCTCTAAATTAACTTACCTTTTCATTGTCATTTTTTTGATAATAATGGTATCCACAGTTTCGGCTCAGGTTAAGCGGGTTTCTTCGATTGGAATGACCGTTTCTGATATGGACCAATCCTTAGATTTCTACTCTAAAGTTTTGAAATTTGAAAAAGTCTCCGAAGTGGAAGTTTACGGCTCACCATACGAAGACTTGCAGGGAGTTTTCGGTGTTCGGATGCGGGTCGTTAAAATGAAGCTTGGAGATGAATACATCGAACTCACAGAATATCTCACCCCCAAAGGGGAACCGATTCCGATAGGTTCACGAAGCCACGATCTCTGGTTTCAACATATTGCAATTGTAGTAAGTGACATGGATGAAGCGTATCAACATTTGAGAAAGCATGACATTCAACATGTTTCTACGGCACCACAAACTATTCCGGAATGGAATGAAGCTGCTGCAGGTATCAAGGCGTTCTATTTTCAGGATGCCGATGGACATAACCTGGAGCTTATTTATTTCCCGAAGGGAAAAGGCGATCCGAAATGGCAGAAGAATGATGACAGGCTTTTTTTGGGAATAGATCACACCGCAATTGCCGTTTCGAATACACAAAATAGTTTGGATTTTTATCGTGATTTATTGGGAATGAGTATTATGGGAAAAAGTCTTAATTATGGCACTGAACAGGAACATTTGAATAATGTGTTTGGCGCGAAGGTGCGCATTACAAGTTTGGCTGCACAAAATGGTGGTCCGGGAATTGAGTTTCTGAAATATTTATCCCCTGCAGATGGCCGTCCATATCCGTTGGATGCCCAGCCAAATGATATTTTACATTGGCATGTCACAGTGATAGTTGAGAATCTTGAAGTATTTATCGGGCGAATAAATCCACCCGACTATCGTTTTATTTCTCCCCGGATAATCGAATTACCAGGGCAGAAACTGGGATTCAAAAAGGCGTTACTTCTTCGGGGACCGGATGGTCATGCGGTGAGATTAGTGGAAAAGTAATTTTTAAAATAACATTCAGTATTATTCTGTTTTACCTTCCTGAAAGTTTGATCCCGGGAAGGTATTTTTATTTCCAATAAGTTTATTCGAACAAATGATTTATTTTGAAATAAAAGATGTTTTAAATTGTAGCTATACCTATCCATATTTTCAGGACTCCTGACTTATCGTCAATTATGTTGTCATTATTTGTGAACCTACCGGCGGTTTTGGTGCGCAATTCTGATTTCCCCCGTCAACATGGTGCAAGCCACTCCTACGAAAAACTCCAGTTGGTGCCGATTAAGGCAACGTTCAAAAATAACTTGGAAAACTTCAACTGTTCTTCGGCAATATTC
>CAZVKP010000201.1:0-6367 GCA_964627635.1 uncultured Calditrichaceae bacterium
ACGTATTTCTTGCAAATTCTGATAAACAATGCTATTATTACATGTGTTTAATAAAATAAAATTGAAGACAGTTTCAGATTAAATTTTCATTCTTCTATTATAACCTTCAAAATGGGGAAAATATGACACGGTTAATCACACGACGGGATTTCATCAAAACCGGCGTTAGTGCATCTGCTGCCCTTCTGATTGGATGTTCAATAAAAAACAGATTCGATGTTATCATTAAAAACGGCATGGTTCTGGATGGGGGCAGTTCCGACTTTAAAGAGGTAGACATTGGAATCACTGGTAATAAAATTGCAGCGTTTGGTGATTTAAAAGATTCCAGTGCAGATCAGATAATCGATGCCAGCGGTTTGGTGGTATCTCCCGGATTCATCGATATTCATACTCACACTGACACCGAATTGCTGATCAATCCAAAAGCAGAAAGCAAGGTCCACCAGGGCGTCACCACCGAAATTTCCGGTAACTGCGGCTATACCCCTTTTCCGTTGTCAGATGCTAAATTCTCCGAAATGGATGAATCCATTTATCAAAAATACGGAATTCACGTAAGCTGGCGGCATATTGCCGGTTTTTTGGAAGCATTGGAGGCAAAAAGAATTTCAATGAATTATGCGACATTTACCGGACACGGAACTTTGCGGAATTATGTGGTGGGCGGTAATGATGTTCAACCGACCACCGAACAGCTTCAAACCATGAAAAAACTTTTAGCTGAATCAATGGAAGCCGGTAGCTTCGGTTTGTCCACCGGTCTGGAGTATGCACCGGGAAGTTACGCCAACAAGGATGAACTTATTGAGTTGTGCAGGCTGGTCTCAAAGCAAAATGGATTGTATGCCACGCATATGCGAAATGAAGATGACCGGGTGGAAGAGGCAATTAAGGAAGCTTTGGATATTTCAAAAGCCGCAGATGTCCCTTTACAAATTTCGCACCTCAAAGCATGTAATCAAAACAACTGGCATAAAGTGGATAGAATGCTGGAAATGATCCACGACGCTTCCCAAAAGGGTCTACCCGTTCATGCGGACCGTTATCCGTATACCGCCTGGAGCACCGGTTTATCCAGTCTGCTTCCCCTTTGGTCCCGGCAGGGCACAACAGATGAAATACTGGCAAGATTACAGGATAAGGAATTACTACCTAAAATTCGAGAATATGCGAAAAACCGCGGAAAAAAAATTGGAGGATGGGATCGTCTGCTGATAAATTCCTGCTATACCGACCAAAATAAGAAATTTGAAGGTAAATCGATTTCCGCCTGCTCTGAAATGACCGGCGTGTCTCCCTTTGAATTTGTTAGAAAATTGATGATCGATGAAAAAAGTCGGGTGGATATTACCGGTTTTGCCATGGAAGAAGGCAATTTGGAAAAAGTGCTGGCTTCTCCACTGGTGATGGTGGGCTCTGACGGCTCTGCCGTGGCACCTTATGGCAAGCTTGGGGAAGGCAAGCCACATCCACGATTTTACGGCACCTTCCCGAGAGTGCTGGGAAAATATTTCCGCCACGAGAACCTTTTTGATCTGCCCACTGCCGTAAAGAAGATGACATCCCTGCCGGCAGAAAAAATGGGTTTAAAACAACGGGGTAAATTAAAGAAAGGTTATTTTGCGGATGTGGTGGTATTTAATCCCGCGACAGTGATTGACAATGCCACCTTTTTGAAACCGCATCAATATCCAACCGGAATTGAATATGTGATTGTCAATGGAAAAATGACCATAAATAAAGGGAAACACACTGGCGAACTGACTGGATCGGTACTCAGAAAAACATAAATAATTGGTAATACTGGATTATTTATAGAATTTTCATGTGCAAAGACGCTAAAAAAATATATATACAAAAAATTTAAAAAAATCTTTATTCTGCGAAATATAAATTTAAATAAATTAACGAATCGTATTGACTTATGGCTTTGCGTCCTGGGGTCGTTGCGAGATAAATTATTCAGTATAGTGACTCTAATTACTTATTTCTGTATCTGAATTGTTCTTTAAACACTAATAAACATCCGGTTCATATCATGAAAAAAAGACAGTTTGGAAAGACCGATTTATGGGTAAGTGAAGTTGGTTTTGGCGCCTGGGCAATCGGTGGATCTGCCATGGCCGGCAATATTCCACTGGGGTGGGGTTCAACTGACGATAAAGCCTCAGAGAAAGCAATCCTTAAAGCGGTTAAACAGGGCATCAATTTCTTCGATACTGCTGATTTTTATGGTCTGGGGCACTCCGAAGAGCTACTCGGTAAAATTCTTGGAAAGAATAAAGATATTATCATCGCCACAAAGGCTGGTCACCGGCTGGATGAAAACCAATCCATCTATTTTGATTATTCCAAAAAATATATTTTAAAAGCCTGCGAAGAAAGTCTGACACGTTTACAGAGAGATACCATAGACTTTTACCAGCTTCACACCGCCAGAATGAATCATCTGAAGAATGGTGAATGTATCGAGGCAATGGAGCTGCTAAAAACACAGGGAAAGATTCGTTATTGGGGGATTTCACTCAATACATTTGAACCATTTCCGGAAGCAGAATTTATGTTTGATCGTCAATTAGGCGATGGATTTCAGGTTGTCTTTAATATTATCAACCAGCGTAGGCGGTCTATTATTGAAAAAGCGGCACAGAAAGGATATGGCATCATTGCCAGAATGCCGTTCCAGTTTGGGTTACTGACCGGCAAATTTGACCGGAACACCAGATTCGTCAAAGAGGATCACCGGCATTTTCGCTTAAAACCGGAAGTGTTGGAAAGATCACTAAAAGAACTGGAAAATGTCTTGCCACTTTGTGAAAAATATCAGATCTCCCCTGCCCAATTCGCCTTAAGCTTTATTCTCAGTTTCCCTGAGATTTCAACCGTTATTCCGGGAATAAAAACCGAAGCCCAGGCTGTCGAAAACAGCACCGGCATCCGTCAATTGGAAGAAGCAGACAAAAAATTCCTTATGAAATTGTATGATACTCAACTTCATAATCTCTTGGATTTCATGAAAATCCAGGAAAGTTGAGTTCAATCTATTTATACATGCCGAGAGGTTATTTTTAAAATTCACCTTCCACGCCGAGTCCCGGCTTTTCGTTATAACTAAATTGTCCCTTATTTACTTTTACACCACTGAAGGGATCGTTGTCAATCAACAAATTTCCATCCAAATCCGCCCAATCCACATAAGGTGCTAAATGAGCCGCGGCCGAAATCGCTATTGAGCTTTCGATCATACACCCCAGCATAATTTTCAAATCCATTGCCTTGGCAATCTGGATCATTTTCATGGCTTCCAGGAGTCCACCGGATTTCATTAATTTGATATTAATCCCGTCATAAGCTTTTGCCAGTTTGGGAATATCCGAAGCGCTTTTTACTGCCTCATCCGCAATAATGGGAATATCCACTTTCTCCCTTAACCATGCTGTCTCGTCAAGCATATCAGATGGCATGGGTTGTTCGATAAATTCCACACCCTGAGTCATTAACCACTGAATGTTTTCCAAAGCCTCTTCTTTGGTCTTCCAGCCTTCGTTGGCATCCACCCGGATGGTCTTATCGGTTACACTTCGCACAGCGTTGATAATCTCTTCATCCCGGTCTGTTCCCACTTTGATTTTAAGAATCGGATACGATTCGGCTTCCCGAACTTTTTGTTTTATTACGTCCACGGTATCGATACCGATGCTAAACGAGGTTACCGGCGTGTGCTTGGTATTTAATCCCCATATTCTATAGAGGGGCGCTCCCAGAGCATTGCCAACCCAATCCATCAGGGCAATGTCCAGGGCAGCTTTTGCACAACTCTGATCTAAAATTGTTTGATCGATTTCCTTTTTTATATCGATATAATGAAATAATTTATGTTTTTCAAAAATGTCTCTGGCTTCATTGATGCGTTTTGTGGTCAGTTCCGCATTTTCGCCATAGCGAACATTTGGTGCTGCCTCCCCATAACCCACAATACCGTCCTTTTCCAAACGGACGAACACATTGTTTTTGACATCGCTCGAATTTCGTGAAATGGTCCAAGTATGTGCCAGTCTAAGTTGTTTGGTTTTCACATCAATCATTACATCCCCCGATTGTTTTATTTCTTTTGTAGAATTGGCAAAGGTTTTGTTAAAAAAAGTATTCAGGAAACTTAATCCCAAAATGCTTTTACCGGAAAGTGATAAGAATTCTTTTCGACTTAAATTCATAATGATCTCCCAATAATTTAATTTATCACGCGTGTGATTTTTCTTAAGGTTCTTTTCCTATAAGCGCTAAAATTGTCGGCATCCGGATCAAGGCTATTGATATGGACCCTGCCACTTTGATGAATAAATTCGGGACCACCCAAACTGATACCCACATGGGTGATGCGGTCTGAAGAACCAAAGAACAATAAATCCCCGGGCTTAACATTGGAAAAATTTTCATCCGGATTTATTTCTTCGCCCACAAGTGCTTGCTGTCTGGCATCGCGGGGAACCTGGATATGATGCCTTTTAAATACGGTCTGCGTAAAACCTGAGCAGTCATTTCCTTTTGTGGAATTTCCCCCCCACAGATAAGGAATACCCATCATCCCTTTCGCGGTTTTTATTATTGAATCGCGAGTATTACCAGCGGGTACTTTACTTAAATCAGTAGTCACCGCTTCATGTTTGAGGTATCCGGTACGCCCATCGGGTGTTGCCACTTTTACCCAATTGCGTGTTTGATCATCAAAATATAAAAGAGAATTGAGAACAACATCCGTTACCGGTGTTGCGTTTTCATCCCTTTCCGAACGAACCAAAGCAAAAAGTTTCTTTACCCTCACCCTTTTTGATTTTTGCCAATCACTCACGCCGGATTCATCCGTCCTGACAAACGATTCCCTTCTCATCCAGCCGATGTAATCATATTCAGTTTGAATTAAATACCAGCCACCATCGTTTTTGAGCAGACGCAGAATATTTCCCATAATGGCTTGATCGACTAACTGGGCAGAGTGCCGGGGATTTTCTCTCAGATTTGCAACGCTCACCATCACAATGCCATAAGTGCTGTCTCCGAGATTCGGATGAGGCAGTTCAACAAATTCATTTTTGTAATTATTTTCTCCGAAAAGTGAATCGGTAAAAGCAATCAATTCTGTTTTTGCTTCAGGAACGGTTGTTTCGCCGCGCAGAATCCATTGATTGTTATCGTATTCAATTTCCGCTGACAACATATCCAAAGATGGATCAGGGACATACTTGTCTTCAATTTTCTGCGTCTTATTTTCAAAAGCATTTTTTACCTGATTACGACTGGTACAAGTGGATATAACCAAAACGATTATTAAAAATAATAAAACTAAATTACGATTCATGTCCTGCTCCATTTATTTAAACGAATCATTTTATTTATTTAAATACTATCTGAATAATAAGCGGTTGCAATATCTCTTAAATTATACCGCGATGCCATCACTTCTGCATAAGCGCCGGTTGTTCGAATTGCCAATAAATCTCCTCGCCTGGTTTCCGGCAATAGCACATCTTTGCCCATAAAATCAGAAGATTCGCAAACCGGGCCTGCCACCTCATATTTTTCTTTACCATTAGCGCTGGAAGTCAAGTTTTCAATTTTATGGTGAGCGTGATATAACGCCGGGCGAATAAGTTCGGTCATTCCCGAATCCACAATCACAAATTTCTTTTTCAATCCTTCTTTTATGTACAAAACTCGGCTTATGAGAGCACCACATTGCGCCACCATAGATCGTCCCAATTCAAAATGTACAGTCTGTCGTGAAGAAGTGTCCAGATGTTGGTTAAAAATTTTAAAATAAGATTCGTAATCGGGAATTAAATCATTGTCAGGATTTTGGTAATCCACACCAAGTCCGCCGCCCATATTCATAGTAGAAAGTGAAATACCATCCTTCAAAAAAGTTTCCTGAATTTGATTTACTTTGGAACAAAGATTTTTAAATACTTCCAGATCAGTAATTTGGGAACCGATGTGAAAATGGATCCCAATCAATTTCAAATTATGTAAGCTATTCAAATGTTTCAGAGCCTTATCCAAATGCTGATAACTAATCCCAAATTTATTTTCTTCACTACCAGTGGAGATATAGCGATGGGTATTTGCGAGCACATCCGGATTAATTCGCAAAGCAACCGGTGCCGTTTTATTTTTTTGACTTGCCAGTGAATTAATGACTTCTAATTCCTGTATCGACTCACAATTAAAACAATTAATGTCATTATCCAAACCAAACATAATTTCGCTATCCGTCTTGCCCACCCCGGCAAATACAATCTCGCTACCGGGAAACCCCGCCTCAAGTGCTCTTTCTACTTCATTTCCGCTCACGCAATCTGCGCCAAAA
>CAZVKP010000202.1:0-6359 GCA_964627635.1 uncultured Calditrichaceae bacterium
CTGGGCCTGCATTAAACTGCCGCAGGAAATGATAGAATGGCAATTTCTGGGCGCTCGCTTTATGGTTGCCCGGCTGACATTGACTATTATTTTCGCCATTCTGATCGGATATACCATAGAAAAATTAACCGCAAACCAATCGAAATTCACAAACAATCAGAAAGGAGCTACATCTTGAAAATTCTTGATTTGAAAACCATGCCGGTCTTCCCTTATGAAGAAAGGGACAAAAATGTGTTTTATCAGACCGATACCTTTAAAACCCGCATGGTTGAACTGCCCCCCGGTGGGGAGATGCCGCCGTGCGATATGGAATGGCATGTTTTGTTCTATGTGATTAAAGGAAAGGTAACGGTATCGGTAAACCTGGAAGAACATCCGTTAACGGAAGGGCAGGTATTAATCAGCGAGCCGGGTCAATATTCGATGCATAGTGAAGAAGGTGTTCGGCTTTTGGGCGTGCAAATTGCCACTGGAGAACAAGATAGTTGACTGCCCTTTATATCATCACAGCCCTGGCGGTGATTTTTTCCTACATCGGCGCCGCCGCCATTGTGCGCATTCCCATGACCATTTTCGAAGCGTCTTTTTTGGGCATCAAATTCTCGCTCATCCGGTTGCTTGTATCAATACCGCTGGTGGTTTTAAGCGCCGAGTGGTTAGCGTATTATCTTTCTAATCGAAACGATTCCCTGAAAATTGAGTAATTTGAGCCAGCACGGCTATTTCGGTTCGCTGGCAAAAGAGCGTAAACAGAGGCCAAACTGTATTCCACAGATCAAATAAAAGGAGATGATTATGTTACGAATGGCGATAATTTCCTTCACAATATTTGTTTTGACTTTTCTTCAGGCGCAACACCCGCATCAATCCGGGCATTCTTCTTACTCGGAATTTAAAGAGCGCGAGATCAAAGCGTTGTCCGAAAGCCAGATCAACGGCTATCTGAATGGAGCCGGTATGGGCCAGGCGCTGGCGGCGGAGCTGAACCGCTATCCGGGGCCCAAACATGTCCTGGAGCTGCTGGATGAGCTGGTGCTTTCCGATGCCCAAATCGAACAAACTCAAACAATCTATGATGAGATGCATAAAAAAGCCGTGGAACTGGGCAAGCAGATTGTAGCCAAAGAACGGCACCTGGACAGTCTGTTTGCTTCAGAGAGGATCACACCGGGAAGGTTGGAAAAAATGGTCACTTACATCGCTTTATTAAAAGGACGATTGAGATTGACCCACATGAAAGCGCACCTGCGGATGAGAGCTATTTTACGGGAGGATCAGATCGAAAAATATGACCGGCTTCGAGGATATAGTCGCTCTGATCATCTGCATAGAAACCAATAAAGGTGGGAATCACCCACCCCTCCATCGGAGTGTTTCACCCTTTGCCTCTCTCCAGCCAGCTTGCCTGGCTGGTAGGATGATTTATGAGTTTCAACTTTTAATCCATTCTCTCGCGGCATCAAAGCTATCATACAGCACCGGAATCACAATCATGGTTAAGAATGAAGAGGCAAGCATACCGCCTATCACCGCGATTGCTAAGGGCGAGAACCGTTCCGCCCCCAATGCCCATTCCATTGCCAACGGAATCATTCCCACAATTGTGGATAACGAAGTCATCATAATAGGACGAAAACGGGTTGCCACCGAGCCAATAATCGCTTCCCGGCGATCCATTCCCTGCTCGCGCCGCTGCCTGATGAAGTCAATCAGAATGATGGAGTTATTCACCACGATTCCGATTAACAGAATCAGCCCCACCAGTACCGGCATAGAGACCGGTTTCCCGGCAATCCATAGCGCAATCGAGACGCCGATTAAACTCAACGGCACCGACATCAGCACCGTCACCGGATGGGCGAAGGAGCGAAACTGCGCCACCAACAGCAGATAAACCGCAATCAAAGAAATGATCAGTGCGCTCATCAACTCGCCGCGGGATTCTGCCATGTCTTTCTCTTCTCCTTCCATGGAAATGGAATATCCTTTTGGCACATCGATGGTGGATACGGCTTTTTCCACATCCTGTGTTACAAAATTCAACGGTCTGTTCTCATGCAATGCCAGCACATCCAGGGTAGGCTCCAGATTTTCGCGGGTCACCAGTCCCTGCACCATGATTTCGCGTCCCTGCATAATTGCACCAATCGGCACCACTTTGCCATCTTTATCCGAGAGCACCCGCACATCATAAGCATCTTTTTCCTGTGCCCGGAACGGTTTGTCGTAGCGCACCCGGATGGGCGTATCTTCACCTAATCCGCCGCGGTAAATACCGGCGGGCATTCCGTCCAGGGAATAGACCAGCTTTTGGGCAGCCGTCGCAGGAGACAGTCCCAGCTCTCTGGCACGTTCCTCATCCACATCCAGGGCAATATTGCGTTGATCCATCCGCCAGCTCCGGTAGGCATTCACTGCGCCGTCCACAGTTTTTACCTGCTGCAAAGCCAGATAACCCAATGAGTCCAATACCAGCGGATCTTCTCCGCGAATGCTGACCACAATGGATGATGCAGTGGTCGCCCGCGCGGTGCTGCCCGATTCCCGTACCACCAGATTCTGAATATTAGGAATTTTGCGCAGTTCCTCCCGCAGGCGGCTCTGGATGTCCCAGATGCTCTCCTTCCGCTCAGTACGGGTGGTGAGGGTAATGGTGATGTAACCCTGGGTGGGACCCTGCACCCCGCCGCCGCCAAAGGAATGCATCCCCGGCTCAAATCCTATCTGATTGGAAATGCGCTCCACTTCCGGTTCCGCTAAAATGATCCTTTCCACTTCTTCCATTACTTTTTCGGTTTCATCCAGAGATGAACCGGATGGGGTTTCCACGGTCACAAAGCTGGCGCCGCTGTCCATTTTTGGCAACAACTCCATCCCCTGATATCCCAGCATCACCAATCCCAGGATGAATAACGCCGCAGCCGTTCCAAATACAATCAGCCGTTTATTGAGGGATTTCTCCAGTAATCGAATATACACCTGCCGCAACCCTGCCATCAACCGCTCCCAGGGACGGGAAATTTTGAGCGCCAGTTTTTCGATCTTTCCGCCTTCTTTGGAAACCAGCATAGTCAAAATGGGCACCAGACTCAATGCCACCAATAAGGACGACAAAAAGGCGATAATCATGGTGGCTGCCAGCGGACCGAAGGTTTTCCCCACAAATCCGTACATGAACAGCAGCGGTATCAGCACCGTAAGGGTGGTGGCATTTCCAGCGAGTACGGCTAATTGAATCTCTTTAGCGCCTTCCAGGGCGGCTTTAAATGGAGAGAGCCCTTCTTCCTGATAGCGCCGGGTAATGTTTTCTAAAACAACCACTGAAGCATCTACGACCATACCAATCGATAAAATCACTGCCGTCAATGTCACCAAATCCACCTGAATATTGAACAGCTTCATGCCGGCGAAGGTGAGCAGAAACGACATGGGCATGGAGATCGCCACCACGATGCCCCGGCGCAGACTGCCCAGAAACAGAAAGATGATCACCGTTGCCAGAAGCAGCGCCTGCGCCACCGCGCCAAGCATGTTGCTCACTACCTGCTGGGTAAATGAGGCGTCCTCGTCTGCTTCAATCATTTCAATGTTTGGGTAGCGCGTATCCAGTTCCGCGAATTTCGCCTGTGCCAGTTCCACCACTTCCACCGTATTGGCATCGTCCTGTTTAAACACTTGCATGGCGATGGCAGCTTTTCCGTTCACCCGGAAACGGGAAAGGTCTTCGCTGGAGCCTTCTTTCACAGTGGCAATATCGCTTACCCGAATCCGTTTTCCGGCGGGAGTGGAAATCGGGATTTCGGCAATCTCCTGTATGGACTGGCTTTCCTCGTCCACCCGAAAGGTATATTGCCGTCCCTCACTACGGATTTGTCCCGCCGGCACGCTTACGTTGTGACTGCGGATCGCTCCCACCACCGCCGCCAGCGGCAGCCGATGGGCTTCCAGGCGGTCGCGGTCCACCTGCACCGAAACCTCCGGCTGGTAACCGCCAAACACATCCACTATCGCCACGCCGGAGACCCGCTGGATTTCCGGTGCCAGCACTTCCTCCGCCAGACGGCGCACCTCCACCAAATTATCGCTGCGCAAGCCCATGGTTAAAACCGGGCGGTCACTGGTAGAAAACTTCAGCACCTGGGGCTCTCCAATTTCCCGCGGCAATTCCGACCGGATGCGTGAAATGGCATTTTGCACATCTACCGCCACGATATCCACATCATTGCCGTAACGGAATTCCACTTCTACCAGGGACAAACCGTCCTGCGATTGGGAGGAGACCCGGTACACCCCTTCCAGCGACGCCGCTTCGGTCTCAATGGGATCGGACACCAGATCCGCCACATCTTCCGCCGCCGCTCCCGGATAAGGGGTCAGTACATTCACCAGCGGCGGCGAGGTATCCGGAAATAACTGGATGGGTAAGGAAAGGTAGGCCATGGTTCCGAAAATAACCGCGGCAATAAATAATGCATATATGGTATATCTGTTTTTTAATGAAAATTCAGAAAGTGTCATCTATTTCACCTCCTCTTGCTTTACGGCAAATACCCGGGCGCCATCTTCCAGACTTCCCAGATTGGTGACGGCTACCCAGTCTTCTCCGTTCCAGGGAAAATCCACTTCTATCCAGCCCTGCTGCTCAATCCCCACTTGCACCTTTTGCCGTTTAGCGGTATTCTGTGAAACTAAAAAGATGTGGGGATCGGTGTCTTTACCGGCGACTGCATTGACCGGCACTGTGATGACATCCTTTTTGGATTCCATGATAAAAAGGGTTCTTACCGAAGACCCTTTTCTCAAATTTAATTTTATGGTAGCCGGTACTGGCAGCTTCACCAGAAAAGTGCGGGTGGGACCGCTGGAGATGGGGGAGATTTCGCTCACTTTGCTGGAAAAGCTGGTTTGCTTTCCCACTTTTACTTCCACCGGCATTCCGACCCGGATGCCGCGCTGCAGGTCTTCTTCCACCACATCCACCTGTATTTCCAGTGGATCGTTCCCTATCAGGAGTATGGGCTGACCGGGCATCACACTTTGTCCCGGTTCCACAAACCAGGTGAGTACCTCACCCTTAAAGGTCGCTTTTTCTTCAGTTTTTTCCAACTGGGATTTTGCCTCCGCTAACGCCGCCCGGGCGCTTTTGCAGGCGCGTTCGCTGGATTGCGCCTGCTCCGGCGCCAGTGCTTCTTTTTCAACCAACCGCTTATCCTCTTCCCAGCGGTTGCACCAGTAGTCGCGTTCGGCGGTCAGCCGCTCCACTTTCGCCTGAATTTCCGGCGCGGAAAGTTCGGCGATCACCGCACCGCGACTAATACGCGCCCCTTCTTCAAAAGGCAAATGCTGAACCGTACCCTGCACCTGGGCAATCACCTGCACCTCCTGTTGAGAATGCACGGTACCAATGTAGGTCATGCGATTTTCCATGGTTTGGATGACCGGCTTCATCACTCGGATTGCTACCGGTACTTCCGCCTGTTTTTCTTCAACGCCTTTACTGCAACTGAAATTCACAAGCATGGGTACCAGAATCACCCACATTACAAAAAGTTTTAATTTGTATTGCTGTATAAATTGGTACATGATCATTACTCCTTTATCATGGTTTGGACTTTTTCTTTGGTTAAAGTGCCGGCGGTGGCGTGATAAGACAGCAGTGCGGTTATCTCCCGATAAACCAGAGAGCGCTCCTGAATTTTAAGTTGTAATAATTCATTTTCCTGCGTTAACAACTCACTTAAAGATAAGCGTCCTTCCTTATATAAATCCCGCTGCGCCGCCACCGATTTTTGTTTATTTTGGACGGCGCGTTTCAAAAGTTGTTGTCTCTCCCGCGCCGACCGCCATTGATCGTATGCGATTTGAAGCCAGGTGTTTTCCTGTTGGCGGGCTGCCTGATAACCCTGCTGAGCAGCTCGCACCGAAGAGGCGCTGGCTTTGGCGCTGGCGATCCGCTTCCCTCCCTGAAAAAGCGGAAAACTCAGCGTGATACCTGCCGCCCATTCACCGATGGGATCCCGGTCTGCGCCGGCACGCCAGTTGTAAACCGCAAATCCGTTTAAATCCGGGAAAAAACTCCGATTGGCAACCGATTTATACGCTTCCGCCTGTTCCAGTTGCGCCTGCGCTTTCTGGACGGTGGGACCCGCTTGAACCGCATCTTTCATGAGTGAATCCGGCGTAATGGTCAATTCTGCCATTTCGCCCGTCCACCCTTCCGCAATTTCCATCGATCGTGGAAAAATCCGGGTGTTTGCACCCAGTAATTGTCCCAACCGGTCCGCCAACTCCAACCGTTTATTTTCCAGGTCCAGACTATCCGACCGGGCAGCATCGATGGCGGATTCCACCAGGGC
>CAZVKP010000203.1:0-6331 GCA_964627635.1 uncultured Calditrichaceae bacterium
ACGTTTGTCCGGCGGACAGCGCCAGCGAATTTCCATCGCACGGGCAATTCTCAAGAATCCACCCGTTCTGATATTCGATGAAGCCACTTCTTCGCTGGATTCCGAATCGGAATATCTGATTCAGGATGCCATTGAAACACTTATGAAAGAGCGAACCGTGCTGATTATTGCCCATCGGCTGTCCTCTGTAATTAGTTCAGATAAAATTGTTCTATTGGAAGATGGGGAAATTATTGACACCGGGTCGCATGATGAACTTATCGAAAGGTCGGAAAAATATCGACACTTGTACGAGCTGCAGTTTGCTATTTAACATTCTTGTAATCTGAAATGAATATTATTTTTCTGAACAGTATCGGAACAGAAACCTGGGGCGGAGGTGAGCGCTGGATGATAAATGCCGCAAACGGATTATGGAGAAAAGGGCACCTGGTTTATTTTTTCGGCAGAAAAAAATCTTTTTTTCTGGAACGTTGTAGCGATTCAGGATTTTTGACGTTCCCGTTGGAGATTAAAGGTGATTTCGGCCTAATTAATATTTTAAAATTAACCTCTTTTTTTATAAGCAACCAAATTGATGTCATTATTGCCAATTTTAATAAAGATGTCCGTCTGGCTGGTATTGCCAGAAGGTTGGCAGGCAAGCCGGTTCTATTGGCGCGCAACGGTTTGCCTATTTTACATAATAATTGGCGTTACCGACTAACCTATCGTTATCTGGTGGATAGCATTATTACCAATACCCGAGCGATTAAAAACCAGTATTTATCCTACGGTTGGTTGGAGGAAGGATTTATTAAAGTGATCCACAACGGGATAAATATTCATCAACGGATTGATTTCAATAGAAAAAAAATTTTGGCTCGTTTCAATTTGCCAAATAATGTGAAAATTGTGGGTATTTTTGGGAGATTGGTTAAACAGAAGCAGCATCATTTGTTTTTGGAAGTTGCTTCACAAATTCGAGATCAATTTAAGGATGTGCATTTCATTATTGTTGGTGATGGTCCGTTGCGGACTTCAATGAGAGAGAAATCTCAAAAATTAGGATTAATGGAATCTGTTCATTTTTTGGGATTGCAGCAGGAGGTTATGCCGCTGTATTCCATTTGTGATGTAGTGCTTTTAACTTCAGAGACCGAAGGCTTGCCCAATGTGGTTATGGAAGCCATGTTAGCAGCCAGTCCAGTGGTGGCGTTTGATGTGGGGGGAGTTTCCGAATTAATTAACAGCACTGCCGTTGGACGAACGGTGGTTCCAAATGATGTTTCTTCGATGGTTGAAGAAACATTGGCTTTTTTGAGAAATGAGAAATTGTCCCGCGAAACCGGACATAAAGCCCGACAAAGAATTATGGAAGAATTTTCGGAAGACAAAATGGATCAAGAATTGGAAACGCATTTAAACTCCTTGACGAATGGGCGAATTTAGTTCAAAGAAAATCCGGTATTATTTTTCTTTAATTCTCTGTCGCTTATCGCAATATGCAACGAACTTGCCGCAATGAACCACCAGAGAATATTATTTTCCAAATCTGTGTAGTAGCACTGGAAAACCGCCGCAACCAAGATACCGGCAACTGCCAAGAGACTGCCAAATATAATCCGATTATCCGTCACGGTGAGTAATTTTAGTTTAAAGATCTTCAGTGTGTAAAAGAACCAGCCAAACCACATGGTTAACCAGCCGATTAATCCAATGACCCCGCTGTTCACGGCTACATTAAGGAAATCGTTGTGGGCATGTCCTGAGGCATCATAGAAACCGGGCACTTTGTACTGGGGAAAATAATCGTTAAAAAATCCGGAACCGATGCCAACTACCGAATGATCTTTGAACATTTCCCACGCCGTCCGCCAAATGTTTAATCGCGCTTCATTCTGTGCCGGATCAAAAATGCTGATGAGACGCATCCTGATTTCCGGACTAATGGCTGTGAGTATTCCACCAAAGACAATTAAAATGCCGGCAAAGACCAAAAACAACCGGCGATTCAGTACCCAGCTACCCAGCAGCAGAATAAAGAACATGGCGATCCAGGTGCTTCTGCCAAACGTGGCAATCACACTAAAAAAGATGAGGGCTAAAGAAATTAAGTAAAACCATTTAATGGATTTCTCTGTTCTGGATAAAATAAAAAATGAAAATGCCAGTGCCAGTACCAAAAGTTGATTTCCGGCATAGGTGAGATAAAAATTATACCCGCCATTTGCCCTGAAAAACTCTCCCATTTGTGCAATGCTATGACCACGATAGAAATCCCATCCGAAGAAAAACTGAAAGATACCGTATATTCCGATTAATCCCGCAGAACCGATCAATACTTGAAACGCCCGTAGACGCAACTTTTCCTTTATTGGTAAAGAAGCGAAAAAAGGCACTGCTAAAATAAACCAATCTGTGTTGAATACAGAAATCAGTGACTTTGCGGGTGCTTTGCTAAATAAACTGGCTAAAATTTGAGTAAGAAGGTAAAATAATATGAACAGGTAAAAAGGGTGGAATTTTACCGGCGAGTGTTTGTAAATAATGCCGTGAAGAATTGCCCCAATAATGACCATCACTGCTGCAATTTGCATCCCTGCCAGCGACCAGGGAAGGACCGCACAAAACAGAATAAGCAAGTACGCCAGCCAGTTGTCTTTGATCGCATTCCACATAAACAAACCACTCAGTTTAAAATAACAAAATTGTTGAAAAAAAGTATAAATCGAGCGGATAAATATATGAATAAATTAAAATTCAACAAAATGGATTTTTAGATGGGGAAAGTATTTACAGTGTAGATAAGCTGAAAGATTGGTTAAGCCTGAGATTTGAAAAATGATTGGTAAAAATCAGGAAAGACTGCTTCCGCGTTTGAATCATATTCACAATAGAATATTCTTATTGTTGTTTGGAACTACGGAAAATTTTAAGAATATCAATTCAGTAAGCTTTATTAGAAATCAGATAAAATTTTAATCGAAGATCAAAGGGGATTAAAATTGTTGAAAGTCCGTTTTAGCCCTTTTAAGGGCTTTACAGGATTTTTCGTTCAGACACTAAATAGTTCATGTAACTTTTACTTTCAATTTTACATCTCATATTCTATTGAATTTAAAACTAAAATTAAAGCGAAGATAAAAGGAGAAACAAAATATGGATATGGTGATTGATTTTCCGGGCGGTTTAAAAGTAAATGCCAATTTTGGGCCTTATACAGTGGAGACCGATCAGCCCGGAGGAAACGGACAACCGGCATCCGCACCGACGCCTTTTGCTACTTTTCTGGCATCCATCGGAACATGTGCAGGCATTTATGTGCTGGGATTTTGTAAGCAACGAAATTTACCCACCGAAGGAATTCAAATAATTCAGCGAATGCAGAGCAATCCATTTACCGGTCTGGTAGGTAAGGTGGAGTTGGAAATTCAGGTGCCGCCGGAATTTCCGGAAAAATACCGGGATGCACTGATTCGGGCTGCCAATCAATGCGCGGTTAAGAAGCATTTTGAACAGCCCCCGGAGTTTGATGTATTTACCAAAGAAGTTAAAGCTGAATCGGTGGGTGAATAGGTTTGCAGGTAACGAGAGGTTGTTTTCACTCTGTATAGATATGAATCTTTTCTTGTCGGCAAAAAGCTGCCGGAATCACTTATTTTTACAATTCGAGGATGATGAGGGACTTTACATATCTTTAATTATGATTCGTAAAACGGCAATGATTTTAGCATCAACGATGGATCGTTGTCGCACCATTTAATGGCTTAATGTTCGAAAACAAACCTATTAAGATATTCTTGAATTTGTTTGGTTATTATCTTCATTGTTTACATAAATTAAAGCACCAATGAAGTTTAACTTGAAATATTTGGTGGACTTCCAAACTGTAGAGTTGAGAAAAAAAGAATTACTCCCTCCAAAATGAGTTTGGAGGGAGTAACAAGGGATGTAGGATTACGATTTTTATCTTCCCGACTGATCCTTAAGATATTTAAAGAAATCGCCTTCAGTTGACATTACCAACCAGTCTTTTTCCACTAGTGTATTTTGATAGGTTTCCATGGTTTTAATAAACCTATAGAATTCCCGTGAAGAGTTGTTCTGGTTGTACGCACGCGCATAAATATTGGTCGCTTTCGCATCCGCTTCACCCTTAATTTCCTGGGCCTTCTGGTATGCCTGAGATTGAATTTCTTTTAAATCTCGTTCTTTATCACCTAAAATTTTTGCCGCTTCACCCTGACCTTCAGAGCGGAATTTGTCCGCAATTCGCTTGCGTTCGGAAATCATGCGGTCGAAAATTTTCTGCTGAACTTCTTCCACATAATTGATGCGTTTAAAACGCAGGTCCAGCAAGTCGATTCCTAATTCTTCCAGTTGAGGCGAAGATTCTTCGATAATCAAGCGAGTGATCTTTTCGCGCCCCACCTCAATTTGATACTGCAGTTCTTCCTCTTTTTTCACTTCTTCAATGACTTCACTGATTTGCATTTCCCGGTTGGTGGTCCGCACAATTTCTACCAGATCGTGATTGGCAACCGCATTTCGGGTTTGTCCATCCAAAATATCATCCAGACGGGTTTGTCCACCTCGTTCATCTCTTAATCTCTGAAAAAACAGCAGCGGATCCACAATTTTCCACCGTGCGTAAGTATCTACCCAAATAAAGCGTTTATCTTTAGTTGGTATCTGGTTCGCATCCCCATCCCATTCTAAAAAACGTTTATCAAAGAAGTTGGCTTTCTGTACAAACGGAATCTTAATGTGGATTCCTGCCTCGGTTATCGGATCACCCACTGGGTCTCCGAACTGAGTAATGACAACTTGCTCGGTTTCGTCCACAATATAAATTGCCGATGCTAATACAATAATTACTGCAAGTACTATAATGCCGATAACAATATATTTTGTATTATTCATTTTTCAATCCCTCCTTGCTTAAATTAAACAGCGGCAGAATACCGGTAGCTTCCTCATCGGTAATCAATTTTCGACCCACTTTTTGTAAAACATCGTTCATCGTTTCAAGATATATTCTCTGCCGGGTCACTTGCGGTGCTTTTAGATATTCCCTGAATACCGAATTGAATTTCGATGCTTCACCTTCCGCATTATTCACTCGCTCTATAGCATATCCCCTGGCTTCCTCAATTGTCCTTTCAGCATCGCCTCTGGCTTTTGGGATTACCTTGTTATATTCGGAGCGGGCTTGATTAATCAGTTTTTCCCTTTCCTGTTGGGCTTCATTCACTTCGTTAAATGCCGGTTTAACAGGCTCGGGTGGCGTTACATCCTGTAATACAACCTGATCCACTTTGATACCTGTTTCATACTGATCAGCAAGTTTTTGTAACTGTTGTTTTACAGTGGATGCAATTTCCACACGACCAATGGTAAGTGCCTCATTCACGCTTCTATCCCCAACAATTTCCCGCATCACTGCTTCATTCATATCCCGAAAGGTTTTTATCGCATTTCTTACCTTAAATAAAAATTTGTAGGGATCTGCGATTCGAAATTGCACAATCCACTCCACTTCTGCGGCGTTCAAGTCACCTGTTAACATCAGGGATTCTTCCTGAAAGTCCCGTGCTTGATACCTGGTACGCACACCAGCTTCCTCGGTCCGGAATCCGAACTCTTCTTTTAGCTGACGTTGAACCGGTACTTTTTCCAGTGTTTCGATACCAAAAGGTAACTTAAAGTTCAATCCGGGATCTACCGTGCGAGTATATTGTCCGAAACGAAGAATAACGCCAACCTGTTCTGCTCCAACTGTAAAGAAGGATGTCCATACTAAGATAATCAGAACAATTGCGATTACCACCCATTTGATATGTTTTGTTTCAAAATTGGGCGGTTTGAATTGATTGAGATCAAATGGCATATTTTCTTGCATAAATTATCTCCTTTGATTTTTAGTTTTACTATTATTTTAAATTGTCACACAATATCAAATTTTCTATTTAAATGAATTAAAGGCAGGCTCAATTTTTTTTACGAACATATTGAATCATAACTTGCTGATAATTCGACTTGAAATATAGGCAGATTTCAATCCTAACACAATAGTTCTGTAGATTTATTAAATTTATTTTCGGGGAGCCGGACAAGTTTGTTAGTTAAGAAGTGAATGACTGTAGCTGACTATTTTCGCATTTCTTGTTCAACCGGCTCATTCCTTTTATATTTTAACTGAATATGATATTCAATACAACCACGATGATTTGACAATATGCAACAAAATCATTTTTTTGAAGAACTTGAAGCCACCAGCCAACTCGCCGTAAAAAATATTTATCCGCTTATCAGAGGCAGAGGATTTGAGTTCTCAGATTATCTTCTT
>CAZVKP010000204.1:0-6329 GCA_964627635.1 uncultured Calditrichaceae bacterium
AGGTTTCTACAGTGGGAGTGGTGGTAATTCGGTGGATCTCAGCGCCATCGGCATTCATCCGGTAAATATCCATGTTGCTGGAATCGCCGCTGATCAGCCCATCCCGATTCGAACAAAATAAAAGTTGATTTCCATCAGAAGACCACACGGGATGTTCTTCATGCGCAGCATTCCGGGAAAGATTCCGTTGATTTCCCCCATCCGCGTCCATCACATAAATTTGGGAATGTCCATCACGAAACGATTGAAAAGCGATCTGTTTGCCATCAGGTGACCAGACAGGGGTACCATCCCGGTTGGGTGTATTAGTCAGTTGTTGAACACGACGGATTCCCAACCACAACACGTAAATATCGAAATCACCATCTGCATTGGACATATATGCTAACCGGTCTCCCGAGGGCGATAGCGCCGGATAAGCCTTGGTAAAACGGGTGATTTGTTCAGAAGAGGGAAGTGGTTGTTGAGCCAGGAGCGTGGCATAATTAAAAATTGATGTAGTAAGAATAAGATACCTCACGAAATATTTAAAGAGATGATTTGGCATTGATATTCTCCTTTTATTTATTGGCGGGCATAACTATGGCGACGGAATTCCATCTATTCATCATAACTGTTTTTATGCGAAAGTTAATTCTGCATGTGCAAATATATCATTATAGCAAATCACGAGTATTACACTTTATCTAATCAAACGTTCAATAATATAAAAAGTTACTTTAAAATATTGAATCAATATGCCGTTGGGTCTTTATAGTGAATAGCTGATGGAAACATGGCACGGGCAAAGGTAACCTTGAATTTTTCCCTCTAAAAAATTATCATAGAAAAAGAATAAAAATTATTTTATATTTCATGGTGAATTGTCTTTATTATAAAAATCACCTTAGTTAAGGAGTGACATATGGACATTCCCATCGGTGTGGCAAATTCCGTATCATTTAATTTTGGTTACGATCCTTTCGATTCGATCAATTATGCCAACCAATCTGGTTTTGACATTGTGCAGATATACCTGGCGCCGGACTTTGTGAGCCAGGAAAGCAATTTAAAGAAATTAACCGATACCTTAAAAACTCACCAATTCAGCGGCACTTACTTTCACGCGCATGGACTGTTGAATCCCAACTTTCTTTCGCAAGACTATGCCAGGATAATATTTGCTTTCTTAAATGATGTGCAAGCGGATCGACTGGTCATTCATTTTGATGAAAAAGCTTCTATTGAAGATGGACTGAGTGTGATTGAGACCTTAACCAATGAAAATAAAAGGGTATATCTGGAAAATTATTTTCAGGAATCCGGGCAAAAGAGTGCGGAGAAAAACTTGCGAAAATACATGGCGCTGTTTACCCTGGCAAACAGTCAGGAGGTTCAACTCCGTCCGGTTATCGACATCCCTCGTTTTTTTAATGACCGTTTGGGCTTACCGGAAGCAGAAGCATTACAGTGGTGTTACCAGTTTTTCAATTATTTTGGTAACCGGCAGATTCCGTTGTTACTCCACTTGATAGATGCAGAAGATACCGATCAAAACCGGAATTCCTTCACTACAATTGGTGAAGGCTATATCCCGTATCAGAAGATATTTGATTTTATGAACAAAACCAGCACACCTTTGGAAGGAATTATTCTGGAATATGAGGATAAAGTGACGCCATTAAATTCAGTTGATAGAATAAGGGATTTTTTGAAAGAATAAAAATTATCTTTCAGGAAATTTTGACTTTCAAGGAAGGTGAATAATTTCAAATCTTACCGTTTAATCTCCCGCAGAAACTGTTCCACTTCGGGAATTCCACCCTGATAAATCAGATAACCGTTGTATGGCTCTCTTTCGGTGATATCACCTGAAATGGGTGTCAACATAATTTCTTTGACCTTTTCCAGGTCATCGGTCTGACCGAGCGCCCAGCCCAGTTTTACATACGCGACTTCAGGGAGCATATTGGCTGCCGGTACTACACCCAGTTCCATAATTTCACGACCGGTTTCGTAAACATACATTTGCACATACCCCCATAAGGTTTGCACCGTCATATAAATGGCAATTCCTTTCTCATGCGCATTTTTTAGTGAGTTATAAAGCGGTTTGTTTACATGCCCCAGTCCGGTGCCGGCAATGACAATCCCTCGATAATTGTTATCTACCAATGAATCGATAATATCCGGCTGCATATTGGGATAATAGTAAACAATTGAGACCCGCTCTTCAAAATTGGTATTGATCAAGGCGTCCCGGTCATTTCTTCGCTTTTTATAATCGTTTCGCAGTGGGGTAATTTTTTCGCTGTTTACCATAGCCAGCGGAATATCACTGATGGTTCTGAAAGTGGACCGGTAACTGGAATGCATTTTCCGAACCCGGGTGCCCTGGTGAAGAAGCCCGTATTGATCTGAGGTGGGGCCGAACATGCATACCATCACTTCGGCGATGTCACTTTCGGCGGCAGTTTTTACTGCGTGAATAAGGTTATAGGCGGCATCGGATGACGGACGATCTGAAGAGCGTTGGGAACCCACCATTACTATTGGTATGGGAGAATTTTGTACCATAAAGGATAAAACAGCGGCGGTGTGATGCATGGTATCGGTTCCGTGACCGATCACGATGCCATGGGTGCCCTTGCGTATTTCCTCACCTATCGCCTGCGCGGTTCCAATCCATTGGGCTGGTCCCATGTTTTCACTGAATACCCCGTAGAGTTTTTCAGTATTTAAATTACAGTAATTTGCAAGTTCCGGTACAGATCCGTAAAGTTCACCCGGAGAAAATGCCGGGATCACCGCCCCGGTACGATAATCTAACCGGCTGGCGATAGTGCCACCGGTTCCCAAAAGCTTCACATTTGGTTTGTCCGGATGATAGGGAAATTCTTTTTCCGGGATCTTATAATGGGCTTCCTTTCGCCCCTTCTCCTTAATTTCATGGATGGTATCCACCGCTATCCCAATGTTGTATCCATTATCCAGTTTTAAAACAATATGTTTGGCATCGGAGGTTTCGGAACGTGGTAAAATGATTCCTTTAAACATGCCCCGGCTGGTTTGCATTTCAATTGCACTCCACACCTGAACCTGATTGGTTTTTAAAACATCCAGGGCAGGGGAGCGATAGCCTTTATACGATTCACTCATTTGAGCCTCCATGTTCCTTTAATGCTTGCGTTAGCAATTTGCTTACCTGTTTTGCAGGATAATAACCGCGAACTTCCTGCATAATTTTTCCCATGAAATAGCGGTGTTTTTGATTTTGATTTGCAAACGTTAATGAGTTTTGGGTTATGATTTCATTAATTTTATGGGAAACCTTTTTTTGCTCAATTTTTGTATCACGCAGCTTTTCCAGTATATCTTCCAATGAGTCATATTCATTATTTAGATAAGATTTGATAATAGTCGCTCCATTTTCCAGGATAGCCGGTTGCTTGCTCGCATATCGGAAAAAGGTGTTCCACTGCTGTGATTCCAATTTTTGTACCGCAAATCCTTTCCGTTCCCAGTTTTTAAATTGCTCAAACATAAAATTTGCGATACGAACCGCTGGAATATCATATTTTTCGATCAACTTTTCGAAAATATCGGCTTTTGGAGAAGAAGCAATGGGAATGATCAAATGTTCCGGTATTCCCATCGCACGATATTTTTTTTCTCTGCTCCACAGTTGTTCCGGAACTTGTTTTCCCAACTGGTCAATATGTTGTGGGGTAATTTCAAGAGGCGGCAGGTCCGTATCGGGGTACATCCTGTCTGGGCCGGGCAGAATGCGTTCAAATCCGTTGGTGCCATCTGCCAATGCCTGGCGTGTTTCGCTGGGCACTCCTTCTATAGCTTCTTTTGCCCGGATGGCAATCTCCTGAACTGCGGTTTGCACATCATTTTGGTTTCCCCACACCAGGATCAGTGCATCACGGCTATTGGCTCCCACCGCTTTACGAATTTTTTGCCAGATAAAGCTGTCGATGGTTTCCTCGGTGCTCTCGGAAGTGAGAATATTGGGCAACCGGGTTAAACAGGCAATAACCCGCACCCGATCGGAAATTTCTTTGGAAAAAACTTTTCCGGTCTGGGTGGGATGACTTAAAATTCGGGCAAAGCCTTTTAGATTCACACAGTGAATTTCTTCCCCACGGTGGAGTGCCCGCTGGATCGGATCCCAGGAGGTTTTACTGAGTAAGTGAGTGACATTGGTGGAAGTATATTTAAAGTTTTTCTCATCGATTCCACGGCGCTGCAATTCCTGGCAAATTTGCAGAAGGGCATGCTGTCTCATAGCCTCATTGTAAATTAAATGTGGAAGCAGGGGGATTCTCGAAACCCCTTTAATTTCAATTCGGGTGCCGCCATTGATGCTGACATTCACATCCTGCCGGGCTGCTCCAATGCCGGTGCGAACGCTTCCGGTGCTTCGAACCAACCAGCGCAATCGGTTTGCAACTTCTGCTGCCTGCTGTGGGGTATGCATATCTGCCTGAGTTACCATTTCTATCAAGGGCATTCCCAAGCGGTCTGTACGATATACCCGCAAATGACCCACATCTGAAACTTCGCGACAGGCATCTTCTTCTAAACCCAATTGAATCAATCCAATTTTTCGATCATTATAAGGAATCCATCCGTCAATTCCCACAATGGTGGTCCGCTGAAATCCGGTTGGAATGCTGCCGTCCAAATACTGTTTTCGGGCAATATGAATTTCGCTCACCAATTTATAATTTAGCAACATCGCAATTTCAAGTGCAATATCCAGCGCCTGCCGATTGATTTCGAAAGGTGGCGTATCATCCATTTCATATGTGCAAACCGTCTGGTGATTGACTTGGTAGATAATTTCCTTTTTTGTTTTAAATTCCATCAGAGCGGTTCCGTCGTACTCACCAAGTTCAGATAAAGTCGGTCGCATGTGACGTAAAATCTCCGCATCATATTCTTCGTTGTAAAGTCCCGCCGGACAACGACAGAATAACTTTTTCTCGGTAAGTACTTGCTGGTGGATTTCCAGCCCGACCTTTAATCCCAGTTCCTGATAATCTATTTCGCTCATTTCATCAAATGGTTTAAGCAATTGAAACATAAATCTCATCCTTCATAAATGTGAATTCCAAAATCGTCAACCATTAACTACCATATTACCTATATAATCGAATTATATTGTTATTCATCTCACTAAAAAATACATTTTATGAAAAACCAAAGGCAAGCAAGAAGAAAAATTGTTAAATTCTAATAATAAATCTGAATTAAGGGAATTATTTGAATTTTGTATTTGTTTGATATTGAATTTTGGACACCGGTTTTGTATACTTACATTTTTAGATTCAGTTGGTGATTAAAACAAATCGGAGATAAACATGCAATATGGCGATAATCTGAAAATTTTAATTTTCACTATACTATTATTCATACTTGTGGGAGTGGGTTTTGCCAAAGATACTGAAACAGAAAGCGGACCTTATGATCCGAATGCAAATATAGATCAGAAAATAGAACAAGCGCTTCAGCAAGCACAGAAAAATGAACAGCACATCTTATTGGTGTTTGGAGCAAACTGGTGTCCCTGGTGCCGAGCACTTCATGATCTCATGGAAAACAATAAAAAGGTGAACAATTATTTGGATGAACATTATCAGGTTGTGCTAATCGATGTTGGGCGAAAAGACAATAACATGGATTTCAACCAAAAATATGGTAATCCCATCAAACTGGGTTTACCGGCTTTGGTAGTATTGGACGAAAAGGGAAAACGTCTGGTGGTTCAGGAAACAGCATCATTAGAAACAAACGATACTGAAGAAAAAGGGCATGATGTAACTAAAGTGTTAAATTTTCTGAAGAAATATCGTTATCATTCAGCTGATAAAAAAATAGCAGGGTTACGCCGTAAAAGTGATGTGTGGAGGCACTATGCACGGGGTTAATCCCCGCTAAAACTTACGACATTACCCTTCTTATTTACTTACCAATTTTTTTTAGATACGGTTCCCTAATTTTATTTTTTTTAGTAATATTACAGCATTGCATGACAAAAATTGATTTATACAATTATTTGTGGAAAATTTTTCACTAATTTAATTTGATACTTACCTAGCCCTGACAAGCCGGCACCAAATGATATTCATTTTTGAAGCCATTCGGCTTGGATTTATTTTTCCACGAAGGCATCGAGACTCTAAGTTCCACATAGGAATTCATCATCCTTTGCTTTCATTTCAAGACCTCAGCTCTCATTATGAAAATAATAAATTCAGATATCCCCACTTAGTCGTAATATACGGTTGTCTTTGTAAGCCGGTGAGATAAAATTCTGAAGAAACCGTTAAAACGGTTCG
>CAZVKP010000205.1:0-3354 GCA_964627635.1 uncultured Calditrichaceae bacterium
CCTAATCATCAGATGTTGCAAAGGCAACTTCTGCAAAGGTTGAAACACCCAGTTTTATTCTCTCTCTACCGGCAGCCCGGAGGGTTAACATTCCCTGGCTTATTGCCTGTTTTTTAATTGCTTCTTCGTCTATATCTTTGCCAGTCTTAAAAATTAAATTTTTTATCTCTTTACTGAAATAAAGCGCTTCGTGGATTGCAACTCTTCCTTTATAACCGGCGTGACAACTATCGCATCCAACCGCTTCATAAAATGTGCTGGATTTAATTTCTTCGGCCGTAAATCCAAGACCCAATGGCACTTCCGGATTTAGATCCTTAATTGGTCGCTTACATTTATCACACAATTTTCTGATTAGTCGTTGGGCTATAATAATATTTATGGCATAGGCTATCAGAAATGTTTCCAATCCCATTTTGTACAAACGAGAAACGGCACTGGGCGCATCATTTGTATGAAGAGTGGAAAATGTTAAATGTCCGGTATTGGCGAGTTTTATCCCTGTTTCGGCAGTTTCCTTGTCACGGATTTCCCCCACCATCACCACATCAGGATCATGTCTCAGTATTGACCGGAGGGACCGCTCGAAATCATTTTTGGGACTAATTTTGATTTGTCTGGCGCCAGGAATGATGTATTCCACAGGATCTTCCACTGTCAAAACATTTATCTCCGGATTGATGATGTAGCTCAGGGCGGCAATCAGTGTGGTTGATTTTCCGCTTCCGGTTGGTCCGGTGACAATCACCATTCCCTGAGATTTGGAAATGGATTTTATAAAAAACTCCTTTGCCTTACCCTGAAACCCAAGTTTGTCCAGGTTGGTAATCACCTTTCGATCATCCAGAATACGAATGACGACACTTTCTAATTTCAGATGAAATTCTCTTCCAACAATTGGTAACACGGAGACCCGGTAGCGAATCATGTGCCCATCCACCTTGCGTTGAATAAAGCCATCCTGGGAAACTTCCCGTTCAAATCTATCGATATTTTTAGAGCGGTCTTTTACCACTGCTATCAGTGCTTCGGGCCGCACACCCTCTTGCACATGCCACATTTGCAACTTTCCATCGACCCGGAAATGAATCTCCGAGTGTTTTAGATCTTTCGGGATGATATGGATATCACTGGCACCTCTTCGTACCGCTTCAATGAGCATGCCCTCCACCAAATTAACCAAAAGGCTTTTGTTGATTTCCGCATCAATGGCTTCTTCATCAAGGGATTGCTCGTCAGATTCCTCCTCATCAATTTCCATGGTCATATCTTCAAGCACTTTCAGGTATTCATTCTCCTCAGGAAAAACAGCATTCACCACCGAATAAATATCCTGGTACTTTACATAACAGACTTCATATCGTTTAGCACCAATAGCGCGGGCAATAATTGGAATATTTTTGCTGGTTGGGTCCGATGCTAGTACAATAATTTTATATGGACGGTGTTCATCATATTTGTAAACAACAATCTTTTCTTCCTTCATTACATCGCGAAGAGATTCCGGCAGCGGTTCCATCATCTTGCGCATAAAATCAATTCGTCGCTGAGTAATATTCTCTTTATTAAGATCCAATTCTCTGAACCCATAGAGTTCAGTTACTTCCTGAAATACCGTATCGTGGTCAAGATTATAATCTTTGACTAAAATTTGTGCCAAATTTCTCCTGTGATTAGACTCATCCTCTTCTTTGGTTTTTATTGCTTTCTCAAGGGTTTTAAAATCGACAATCCCTTTTTTGAGCAATATTATCCCAAGGCGATCATTGAAGTCTATTGCCCGGGTTTTTCCATCCACACGAATTTTCTGCTGCATAAATCACACTATCCTTTAAACTTCGGTTAAAAACCTAACCAAGAGGAGATTTTGGCGTTACCATGGCAGTTTCAGAAGAAACAACCGTAAGCGCTGTCATCACTACCATAATTATCATCGCTATGGCTAACTGGACAAAATCTACCGCATTCTTTAATTTGTAAACGGTTTCTCTCTCATAATAATTAGCTATCTGTTGAGAGGTCGTTTTAACTGTTCCGGTTTCTGCGCCGGAATGAAATCTTGCTAATGCCGTTTTGGTAAAAACACCGGTGGCTTCAAACGCCTCCACCAACCCTTCTCCCTGGCTTAACATCATGGGAATTGCTATGGATTTTATTTGTTCATCAAAATATTTGTTACCGCAGGCTTCCGCCGCTAACTTAATTGCGTCCACATTTTCACCAGATCCACTATACAGTGCGTAAAATACCCGGCAAAAAATTTCGATGGTGGTTTTATGAATTAGGGAACCAACCATTGGAATTTTTAATATGTATTTATCTTTTAGGAAACTCCCTCTCGGTGTTCGAATGAAATAGATAAATCCGGTTGCAACACTAATTGAACCTAATACAATCCATAACATATTATTAATTAAAAAATCACTCAAATCGAGTGTGGCTTTGGTCATAGGCGGTAATTCGGTCCCAAGCTTAAGAAACAGATTGGCTGTTTCCGGAAAAATATAGGCAACATAGAATATAACTGCCCCAGCCAGAACCAATAGGGTGAATAACGGCATGATGAGTGCACTTCGCATGTTCTTTCTAAATTCTGCATTACGTTCCAAAAATTTTGCAGTGCTTTCGTAAATATCTGTCATATTTCCACTTTTAGACGCCAATCCCAACATTTTTGCGGAAAATTTACCCAGGGCTTTCTCCTGTTTTGCAAATGCTTCCTCACTGTCTTTTCCCTGTTTTAAATCGTTATTAATTTCCCGCACTGCTTCTCTGAGTGTTGGATTCTGAATATCATTCATTAACAATTGAAGCACTTCATTAAACGGCAGTTTTTCACGGAGCAAATCGGCACTTAACCTCACAAAAGTGACAATTTCTGATGCAGGTGGTTTAAACTTAAAATTGAAAAGTTTGGGTTGAACATTAAGTACTTTGTAACCTAATTTTTCAAGCGCCTGACGCACCTCTTCTTTTGTGAATGCTTTTTGTTCACCGCGGGTGGGTTTTTCCTTAGCTTTTTGAACTTTGTAAATAAACGGTTTACGTTTCTGGATTTTACCGATCTTGATACGATGCTGGTTGGCCAATTTACGAATTTTCTTCTTAGCCAAAGCGTAACTATCGGCGGAAATGGTACCCTGAACGGCTCTTCCATTTACTGCGGTTCCAACAAATCTAAAATCTGCCATTTTCCTCCCCAAAAATTTAAAAAAAAGGCGGAATGCAACACACACACTCCGCCATTTTCCTTATGCATTATGCTTAGTTCAAAATATCAGTATTCATATCATTGGCACCAACGGTAACATAAGCCTTTACCGGATTTGAACCATCATCTCCCTGTTCTTTACC
>CAZVKP010000205.1:3364-6315 GCA_964627635.1 uncultured Calditrichaceae bacterium
CATCCCACGACATAAATAGTGGAAGCAGAAGACGATACAGTGTCCATTGCACCTGCTACAAAACTTGCACCGGAAGGCGCAGTTGTTGTAACACTGTAGCTACCATTGGCATTTCCGGTATCCACAGGATGTAGATAAAATCCCTGAAAATCCTGAGAACCGCCGCCTAATTGATCGGGGGTTCTGTAATAGCGTTGGGCTTTGGAAGCCAGATTGGCTAAATCGCTAATCATGGCTTGCCGGTTTGTGTCCACCGCACTGCTTTGGAACATATTGACTCCAACTGCAATGGCGATACCTACAATGATAATACCTAATACGATGAGCAATAATTGCTGCTGACCCATAATAAATCCTCCTTTAGATTAATTGTTTTGATTTGGGTTTTCTTTTTAATAAGGAAAGCTAAAGCACTCAATTAAAACAAACCTCCATGTTTATAATCTACTATTAAAATCCGTCTTCAATTAATATTTATCAAAATTAGTGCCAAGTTTTATATTTCTATAAAAATCAATGGGTTGAATAAATTTTCCATGCTCATCCACATCAATAATTTGACTTCTTTTTCATCACTTGATAAAAACTTTTCGACACATTAATGTTCAATTATTGAGATATGTCAAATCAATAAATGATTTTAAATTTGGTGCAGAAATTCGATTTCTACTATAGGAGTTGGACGAATGAAAGGAGAGTCAACAAGAGCATTCCCACTAAAAAAAAGAGTTATATTTCCTCAATATACTCATGCATTTGATGGGAAAAATATAAATGAAAAACTTGAAGTGTAAATTTTCGCTGCGAGTAATAATAGAGTTGATATGTTCAATATACTTTTATAGAAAATAAATTAACATAAATCCAATAATACTTACTGATATGCAATAAACACCAAACCATTCCAGCTTCTGCTTTTTTATAATGTCAAGCAACCAAATAATAGCAAAATAACCTGAAACGGTTGCCGCCACGGTTGCAAATATAAGATTAATCAATTGAGCATGCGGTAAGGGAACGTCAAAGAGATCTTTCACTTTCATTAAGGTTGCCCCAAAAATAACCGGTGTGGAAAGTATAAAAGAAAAACGGGCAACCCTATCCCGCTGAATACCCAGCCACAATCCTGTGACAATTGTGGAACCGGACCGGGAGATACCGGGAATAATCGCAAACGCCTGTGCAATACCAATTATGAAAGCCTGAAAGCCATTCATTGGATTTCGGGAATAGCGAGTATAGCGGGAGCTCCACATAATTAAACCGGTGACAAACAACATGGCAAGAGCCAAGGTATGGCTTTCAAATAACTGTTCAATTTCCGATTCAAAAGATAGACCAACCACCGCTGCCGGGATGGAACCCACAATGATAAACCAATTTAACAGGGCATATTCCCTCAACTCGCCTTCAAATTTTTTTACGGGAAGCTGAAACATTGCCGGTATGGATAAAATCATTTTTGAAATATCATTTCGGAATACCCATATCACTGCGATGAGTGTGCCAAAATGTACGAAAACCTCGAAGGCCAAGCCGCCCTCTTGAAAATTTAAAATTTCCTCAACTAATACCAAATGCCCGGAACTGCTAATTGGTAAAAATTCCGATAATCCCTGTACAATTCCGAGAAAAATCGCTTTCAGAAGATCCACCGTGCCTCCTTCAAATCAATTGTTTTTATTCTTCCGTCTCATCGATAAGTGAGAAAGTTACGAATACAACCTGTAATTTTGCCTATTGCGGTCACGAATTTGAAATTCATAAATTAAAAGAAAAATCGCACTTTTAGCCCTGAGGTAAAGGTGATGAAATTGGTTGAACTTTCCAGATTTTCAGGGCTATTGAGTTGGAGTTCTGCACCCAGTGCACCTGCAATGGATAAATTATCTAAAATGAAATAATTCAATCCCCAGTGGCCACCAAGTGAAAGTCTCGATCCCTCCCAAAATGTCTGTCCCAGTGAATTTGGATTAATTTCAAATTTGGTAAATCCTCCCACAAATGACGCCAGTCGCTGGGTGGATAAATATTTATCGATTCCAAAACGAAGTCCCAAACCATTACTATCCACATCACCCCTAAAAGCAACTCCCATTCCAAGCTCTAACGATAAATCGTCCTGTAGAAAATAGCCCCCGGATATAAAAGGTGTTTCATCGATTTCAACATTTACATATTTAGAATTCGTTTTGAAAGGATTCAATTCTTGCGTTAATGCAACCATGGGAATTAATAATAGAATAAAAAAACCGGTAAAGTAGCGCATCTCAGAACTCCTGTTTACTAATAATACTGAGCAGTCGATTTCTAATGTTGTTTCGTCTATAAGATGGCAGAATCAACGAGCTGCATTTTGTGCAATGCTCACTCAATTCAATTTGAATTGGTGGAATATTGTTTTTCAACAACTGATCCAGAATCGCAGCTTCCAAATTCAAAAACAGATTTTGATCTTTTCTTTCCAGGTATTCGTCGGAGAAGTAATCTGTAAATTCCGGCCCAACTTCATAACAACATTTTTTTATGAATGGACTTACTGCAACAATTAAATTCTTTAGATCGCTCTCATGTTTAATGTTGAAAATATCAAGTGCGGATTGAATAATATTGCTGCGAACGCCCCGCCAGCCAGCATGCAGATTAGCGATTAATTTCTTATGAGGATCGAAAATCATAACCGCAGCGCAATCTGCAGTTTTTATGGCCAGGTTTAAATTTGCATTCGCTGTTATCAGACCATCACACTTTTCCGCAGTTCCTGTCCTTTCAACAAATTTTACCACATTTCCATGTACCTGCTGAGCATATACAAGCGAATCCAATTGAATGCCGGCAAATTCTAAAATTGGTAAAAAAGAAGATTTTGGTAATTGGGGGGAATTGTATTGTACAAACTCCTCATCCGGTATCCAAAGGGTGTTACAGGAGATTCCCGGATATGACTGAAA
>CAZVKP010000206.1:0-6313 GCA_964627635.1 uncultured Calditrichaceae bacterium
TTGCAGTCTCAATCACATCTTTCACCGGCACACCGGTAGAGCGACCTTGTTTTTGAAGATAATACTTACCTGCTTCATAAATTGCCTGGAAAGGGATTAACCCAACAACCTCACTTCCGGTAACCAATAATCCGCGTTCTGCCGCCAATTCTCTGGCTTTTTCCAACACTTCGTGTGGAGAAGTAATTTTAAAATTTGTCAGATTAATAGAGATCTGCGCACGTCCGTACTCTTCCACATACCATCCGATGGCTTTGCAGTTCTTAAATATTCCGGGTGTTTTTACAGATCTGCCAAAAGGATTTTCAGGATCGGTTCCATGGCTTCTCAATAAAGCAAATAAATCATAGCCATGTTCTTCTTCACAATGACTTGCCGTTTCGTTCATGGTTTTACCAACAAAATTACAATCCCCACACGGAAAGTGATTTTCTTTATATTTTAATAAATCTCCCCGCATATAAATCGGTTCTGTATTACCTGTTCTGGCGCTTCTCCCTTTCTCCCTCAACTCAAAAGCAATGTCCATGGCATACTGTGCTTCTTTGGTATTTAATGTAATATTGTATGCAATCAGGAATTCTCTGGCACCGATAGCCGTGGCGCCGGTTTTTTCATTAAATTTTTCGGTACCATAATCCGGTTTCCAGTTGGGACTTTGCATCTTCTCAGCCATGCCTTCGTACTCGCCCTGCCGGATAGTTGCAAGATTGCTTCGCTCAGGTTTTTGAGCACTCTCTTCATATAAAAAAACCGGAATGTTTAATGCTTCTCCTACCCGCTTGCCAACTTCATGGGAAATCTGTATGCAATCCTCCATTGTAACCCCTTCCACCGGAACAAACGGACAAACATCAGTGGCTCCCATTCTAGGGTGGGCACCTTTATGTTGCCGCATATCAATAAGTTCTGCTGCTGTTTTAATGGCCTGGAAGGAAGCTTCCTTCACCGCCGCAGGAGTTCCGACAAAGGTTACCACCGTTCGATTGACATCTGCTCCCATCTCCACACTCAATAATTGGGTTCCCTCAACAGACTTAATTGCCTGAGTTATTTGATCGATTACAGCCTGGTCCTGTCCTTCAGAAAAATTAGGAACACATTCCACAAGTTGTTCAGCCATAGGTAAATCTCCTGTTTCTTTTACTATTTCTTAAGAAATTGTCATTCATTAAACCAAAGAATAATTTAAACAAGCGTTACTGTTATGGTAAAGGAATAATTAATTTAGCGGAGAAGAAGGTGACATATAAGCCACTGGTAAAATAGTTAAAATTTATTTGGCAGGAATATTTGTAATAATTCAAAATGAAAGAAATTGTCATCTCACATTGACGGTCAAAATGCCCATCAAATCTAAATTGCCAAATCAAAAGGTAAATCGCTAATATCTCTTAATCTTCTACCCTCAATCAATATATTTAGCATTTCCAGTTGACTTTCGTCGTTAATATTCCTAACAGCATTCTCTAATTCATTCAAAGCAAAATGGTAAACACAATCAATATCACCGGTACCGAGTGCAAGACTTGCAATTCGGGTCAATGTTGGTTCGGCAGTAACAGCCACAATATGTGGTACCTTGCCTTTTCTATTCCTGATGAGGTTAAACGCTTCGGTTCTGATATTTTGTGCCCGGTCACTTCTCAATGTCCATTTGCAGGAAATACTGGCATGTAGGATCTGCCTCGGAGTGATTTTATTAAAACTGCGAAAAGGTGTCAGCGCAGCCAAATTTTTAGAATGATCAATAATTTGCTGTTTTTTATCAATCTCTCTATCGGTTACTGGTTCTCTGGCAATAATGATGTCCGATTTAATGATATAATCCTGTCCGAAGGTTGTTGCCAGATTTGGGTTGCTTTTCACCGCTTTTTCAATCTCCGCGAGATCGCTATATTGATCGAACTTTGAAATTTCAGATTCTATAAAATATTGCCACTGTCCGGGTCTTAAATGGTGTAATAAATTGAAACTTCTCTCAATATAATTTTTCGTTATTTCTTCAAAAATATGACCAGCAGACTGTCCGGCAATTGTACCATATTTTGGTTTGTTGCAAATTTGATTCAATATTTCCCATGCAATTTTCACACTTATTTGACTATCGCCATCTGCATTATTAGGATAATCCCCCTTCTTCCCATCCTTCTTAATTTGTAACAATCGATTACAGATTTCCTGCTGATAAATCTTTCTCAGTTCATGCATTCTCATTTTCTTGCCCTAACAAGTTTCAAGATTTGTAAAATCCAATAACATATTCTTGATGCATTCGTTTTTGGATTTGAGAATTTAAATCTGTATTTTTTCCTGTAGGCATCATTCTTTTATTTCTATCCAAGTTACGAATTCCGATTCCCGGAACATCGAAACCAAAACTTTTTCCTATTTCTACTAAACATTTATGGGTTTCAGTATCAACTCCTTTCATAAAAGAACTACCGACTACAATTATGACGGATTTATTTGATTTAATAACACGAAACATTTCTTTTAAAGTACGGCTCATTTCAGAAAAATATCGTTTTAACACCTTACCGCGTTTTTTATCAATAGACATCAATTCCAAAACTTTCTTTCGGGTGTAAGACGGTAATGTTTCAAACTGAAAGTCATTTGTAGATTCCGAGCCAATATAATCATTTCTTCTAATTGTCAATTCTTCTATTTCATATCCTAACCATACTAAAGAAAATTTATGAGCACGCATATAGTCAATCGCATTGGAAGCATAGGGTGGTGAAGTCACAATAAGATCAACAGATTCATCCGCTAAATCTATATTTTTAGAATCACAATATCTGATTTCTGGGTTAATATTGGAGTTTGAAGGCAAGTTTAATTTATTTATAATTTGATGAACTCTTTTCTCAAATTCTAGCAGGGGAGATTTTATTGTTTTTTTTAAAAGATTTTTTTTCGAAAATTTTATTAAGTCCTCTCCATAAACAACTTTACCATTTTCGTCCAAAAGCACTTTAGTTTTATGGGGACGGGTATGCCCCAGATCGTGTGCTAGTGAAACACCCCCCGACTTTGTAATGATCAGTGAGGAAAATACTATTTCGAAAAAATTCCGAATTTCATACTCGTGTATGAATTTAATTTGTTCTAACAAAGAAAATAGTTCCAATTGAATCTCAGGTAAAAACCAGAAGTCAATAAAATGTAAGGTTTTCACATCATAAGTTCGTCGAAGTCTTTTTTTCAATTGAGCACGATTATTTGTTAACTCTTTCTTTGATTCAGTAAAAATGTGGCGTCCATACTCTAAGAGTAATTTGCGGTTATAATGTGTTGTTTTAACTATTGAAAGTTTTAGAGCAAGTGGATCGATATCAAAACCTATAGCTTTGCGATTTGCTAAATAAGCTTCGAGGATTGTAGTCCCTGAACCAACCATTGGATCAAGTACAATCTGACCCGGTTCTGTTAATTCAGATATGAATAACTGCGGAAGAAGGGGGGGGAATTTTGCAGGAAATGAATGGAAATTATGGAGAGAATGATATATCACATTACTATGGAAGTCAAGATTTTCTTGAAGTAATTCCTGTAATTTCTCTAAATAGGACTTTTTGTGCTGTTGCTTATCCTCAGTTTTAAATAATGTTAATTGTTCTTTTACTTTATATTTATTCTGCCTCGACATTTTTTTCCAATTTGTGGGAAACGTTTAATTTAAATATTTAAATACATTAAAGTAAGATTAAAATAGCTATATCTAACTGAGTATATACTTACGCCGTATCAATCGATTTAATAAATTTATCAAGCTCTTTCTCAACTTTTTCTACTTCTTCTTCAAACCCACCACCCCCATGTGTTAAATTAAAAATCAAACGTTTATTTTTTTCATCAATGTTACAACTCCAATTAATTAGATAAGGAAAAATACCTGCTTCCCTTATTAATTGCAGTGCATTTTTCGGTTCAATGTGCTGTAAGTTCACGACTTTTATCATTTATAAATCTCTCCTTAAAATTAAGCCCTTTCTTTTTCCAAAACAGATAATAACAAGATAAGTGTTTTTTAATTAAAATAGAATAAAAAATGTAGGAATTTTTCTCAATTAAAATCCGAATAATAGTTTAATTCTATTTATCAAACCGCCAACATTGTTTTTCATGAGGTGGTGGAATTTTACCGATATTGTATATAAACATCCGGGTTATTTCCGGACCCATAAATTTAAAACGTGTCCGGAATTCTCTTTGGATTGTGGGTAAATCAGAAGGTAAATTGTCTAAAAACTTTTTAAAACTGCCATTTTCCGATTGAATATTCTGAATCACTTTTGCGTTCAGCAATACCGATTTAATTTTCTGACGGTTGCGAATAATGCTGGTGTTATTCAGCAATTTGTTATAGCTGTTTTCATCAAATTTTACAACCTCTGAAATTTTAAATCCTGAAAAGGCTTCTGAAAAATTTCCCCGTTTTTGCAGGATTAATTTCCAATTTAAACCAGCCTGGAAAATCTGTAAGGACATTCGCTCAAACAATTCATCATCATTATCGGTAGGAATTCCCCATTCGTTATCATGATAGTCAGCAAGCAGGGGATCATTCTGACACCATCTGCAGCGTGGCTTTGTATTCATCAGAGAATTTTCCATTATTGTTCATTACATTAGTAATAAAAAAGATCTATTTCAGTTACTAAAGACGAAAATCCATGCTACAAAGACATAATTTTCTTGAGTTCTTCATCAGTTACATTCAACAATCCACTGGGAATTAATCTTGGGGTGAGAGTTTTCCAATTTTCATCTTGTTTAAAAATTTCTTTAAACTTTGGAAAAGCCTTTTCTAACTCGCCAATATTTGCCAGTGCCACTGCATGCCAGTATTTCATTTCCAGGTTATCGGGCTGCATTTTCTGAGCAGTGCTGTATTCCCGCAGAGCAGCTTGTTCATCTCCTTTTTCCAGAGCAACATCTCCGGCATTCATATGCTCATAGGCTCGATGCACCTTCAACAATCTTTTTAATTCCTTCACCGGTTGCTCATGGTCTTCAATACGCAAATCGACTAAACGATCTTCCCATATTTTACCTGTCGATTCACCCCGAACCACTAAAAGTGCAGCAGACTGTTTTCCACGAATATCACCACCTTCAGCCTGTGCCGCTTCTAAAGCTGCTACCAGACGTTCCGCAAGCGGTGCATCGGTATTGTTGAATGCTTTCTCCATTGCCGGCCAAACGGTGTTTTTAAGCATCAGATTGGCCTGAACTGAATAGTATTTCCCATTTGTATGACCAGCCGCATCCACACATTTCTTGCCAGTATAAGCTGCCGTGTTCCCCTTTGTATCAATGAGTGCAAGCTGGCGATAATCTCTCCCGTCATCACTTTGGATTAACTGATCGAGCGCACTTTTTGGGTCTTTTCCTGATTTCATTAATTCTAATCCGCGGGGACCAAAGGACACATTGACAAAACTTTGGGTTGCCACCGCACCCACTCCGGATTCCGCCCAAATCACCAAACTCCCCACCGAAAACCAGTGGGACTGCACTGCAGCACCAATTTTGCCGGTAGCAGAATCTACGGCAACGATAGAATAAGTATGGGCAAATGGTTCATCCGGTAAGTTTTGACCTAATAAAATTTGAAAATTGAGGAAAATGATTGCAACAATAACCATCATAAACTTCATATTATACTCCTTTTTGGTTCACTTCATTGTTCTAAAATATCAAAAACATAAATTTAATAAATTCACATGTGCAGAATTTGTATTCATTACAAAATGCAAATGTTCTATTTAAACTCAATCTGGGTCCCAACTAATGTACCTACTGCTGTTGCCCCGATAATAGTTCCCCAGTTGGGCCAACCAACTTTTATTTGAGGTGGTTTTTGCAGTAAATCTATATACTTTTGATTTAGGCTATCATATTTGGCATAAGCATCATTATAGCCCGTTTCATAGGCCAGGCGCTTCTGTGTTTCCAGTAAAAATAAGCTGTCCTTCAAGGTTACCATACGTTGCTGAAGGGAATCAACTTGCAATAATTTGTCCCGCTGTTCGCGGTAACTTTCTGCATTTTGGTGATCGATAATAAATGTTTCGGAAAACCACAAAGGAATCGACAAATATCTCAAGGAAACATCTTCCTCCTCGTTATACACTTCGGTGATGCCCCAATCCGAGTATGCCATCTCCGGAAATGTTTCCTTAAATTTTTGCTGTAAATCTTCTTCTCTGCGAATGAACCGAACAGCTAACTGTTCCTCCTGACGTTTCTCTTCCAAAGAGTCTACTTTATTCCGTAAATATGCTGTTTCAGTTTTTAATGT
>CAZVKP010000207.1:0-6291 GCA_964627635.1 uncultured Calditrichaceae bacterium
ACAAGTTCCGTAGGAACTTTATATTTGTAGCAGTCAAAAACATTTTCTAAAAATAGAAGAACCTCGTAAAGGTTCAATGTTTCCTATTGTAAAAACATGAAAATGATTGTATCCTTTGCTCCGCAGAGTGCAATAGTAGAAGATAAAATGTATAAATTTATGTTAAAACCTCAACCCATTCCCCCTACCCCCTTTCCCTTCTCCTGTCAGGAGAAGGGAAAGGGGGAAACCAATTACACCGTTATTTTGATTAACTATCAGGGGGATAGGGTTGAGGTAAAGATAAGCCCAATTTTGAATATTTATAAAATATGCGGAGCTAAAGGCATAATCATAACATGAATATTTATACCTCCGGTTTTAGTTTTCACACACCCTGTGAGTTTGGAGGCAGTTGTATTTGATGTGGCAGCAACAATCAAATTTTTAGATTCCATTTTTCTGCCAAATCATCCGGCACTTCCACCTCCATGCGTAACAGAGCGGTCGACAGGGTTTTGCCCTGGGCATCGTGCCGTAAAGATTCGGTGCCACCACCACCCAGTGCATTATGCAATAAAAAATTCAGAGCGTGTAAATTGGGCAGTTCAAATCTTTCCACCTCTCCTTTACAGATTCCCTTAAAATGTTCTTTTACCCGGGAGCAGGTTAAATATTCCTTTAAAAAGGGATAATATTTAGAGTCATAGGCAATCACACCAACATTGGCAGTATCTCCTTTATCACCCGATCTGGCATGTGCTAAATGGATTAATTTTATTTTCATGTTTAATTCCCTGTGTAAATTTTAAAAATTGGTATTAATTGCTTTTAACATCGATTTTTGGAGAAATCAACTCCTTTGGAATTAGTGCCGGCCAAAATGCCACTACTTCTTTGGGATGGGGGCGTCCGCTGCCAAAACCGGTCACAGTGGGGGGACCATTCAAAATCAACGGTATCATCTCCCGGCTAAAGCGCTCCATGTGGGCGTAATTATCGCCTCGCACCCCAATCCGCAAGACCACTTCGTTGGGATCTTCTACCTTGTGAGAAAGCGGGCCATGGCAGGCATCGATTCCTAAAAAATCCGTAAGAATTTCATCAAACTTGAGAGCTAAATCTTCAATTCTTTGCCTGATAATTTCATCCGCCTTCTTTGCTTTCTCCACCGCTTCCGGCCAGGCATAGGTTAATTCACCGATGCAGGTCCACCCGTCCGAATACGAAATGGAGACTTTATACAAATCGGTTTCGGGTTGGCCGGTTACGCCCCTCACCCTTACACGATCTTTACCATCATCTGCCAATTCAATGGTGGTGAAATCTACTATCACATCCGGCGTGATGTAATCTTTGGGATCACCCAATTCATAAACGATCTGCTCCTTTACCGTTCGAAGGTTTACCAAGCCCCCGGCATTTTCATGTTTGGTAACCGCAAACTCACCATCAGGATATGCCTCAATAATCGGGAATCCAATGCGAGCCATGTCCGGAACCTCTTTCCAGCCGGCAAGAAAATTACCGCCACTTACCTGAGCCCCACACTCGATAATATGACCGGCAACAATTCCGGAGGCCAGTTTATCATATTCTTTATAATTCCAATCAAACTCATAAATCATGGGAGCCAGAGTCAGACCCGTATCGGTCACCCTGCCGGTTATAATAATTTGAGCACCATCTTGCAATGCCTGAACAATCGGGCGGGTGCCGAAGTACACATTCGCACTATAAAGCCGATCTTTCACCTCCGCCAGTGGTTCACCGCTATCCATATGTTTTATTTCGAATCCATCTGATAAAAATTGGTCAATCCGGTCTATAAAATCATCTCCAAAAACCACTCCGATTTTTAATCCTTTTATCCCTAGTTTTTCAGCCACTTCAAACAGGGCATCCCGGCAGGAAAAGGGATTTACGCCGCCAGCATTGGTAATTACTTTAATGTTTTTATCCATAATATCCGGAAGAATTTCTTTCATCAGGGGGATGATATCCTGGGCATACCCTTGTTTGGAATCACGCATCTTTTTCTTCTGCATGATGGACATGGTTACCTCTGCCAGATAATCCATCACCATGTAATCCACCGGTCCTTTTCTCACTTGATCGACAGGTGCATCATGACGATCTCCCCAGAATCCTTGTCCGGACGCAATGCGAATCATATTTTTCATGAAAACCTCAGTTTATATTTTTAATAAATCTAAACATAACTTAACAGTTTTACTACCGAAAATCAAAATTACAATTTTCGCAAAACCAAAAATTATCCTATATTTAACCGGTTCCATTGTGAAGGTGACATTGTTCTATTCTATTAATCCGAATAATTCATCTCACAAAGAGGCCAGGGCGTTAAGCCTTTAGTCAATCGATTTGCTGATTTATTTTGATTTGAAGTTCGCAGAATAAGGTATTTAGAAAAAAGTTTGTATCTTTAACATTTTTAGCGCCTTAGCGGCTTTGCGTGAAAATTTTATAATTGTCCTGATTTTAAATATTTTTAAAAGATTGAGAAAACGACTGGTGAGTTTTTCGTTTCCTGCCCATTTTCGGTTTTTCTTTAAAAATTATATGCGGAGTCACCGTTATCTCAGAGAAATTGTCGCAATTTTAATATTTCATATATTTTTCTGGGGATTTCTGTATAGTGAGCAACCGGAAAATGCCATCTGGACTGTTTTCGGTGTTTTGGCCATTCTGCTCAACATTATCACTGTCTCATCCGTCTTTATGCTGGAAAGTGGAAATTCACTCTACTTCTCTTTGGTAAAACCAAAGGGACGAAAAAGCTTCTTTTACTCAAAACTCCTTCTCATTTTTTTGATTGATTTCTTCTGGATTGTGGTATTTTCTGCCATCTATGGAATCCGTTTTTTCGATGCAGAATACTTTTTGATGCTTGCACCACGCCTGATACTCATTGCCGTCTTAATGATTTTAGCGATTTCAATTTTAAGTTTATCCTTTACTTACCGACCCTGGATTGCTTTCGTCCTAATTGTACTAATCGTTTTTGGGGGTATATTGAATAAGAGCGCACTCTTTCCCATCCATTCTGTCGGAGAAGGGTATGTTCTTTTAACTGTTATCTTGCCACCATTTCTTGAGCTAATTTACAGTGCCGTCACTTTGGAATTTCCACAGTGGCGAATTGTTTTTTTGATTATCGCTGTACTGCAATGCTGCGTTTACATCTATTTAAATTGCAAACTTATTTTACAAAAAGATTTTGTTTAATTAACTACAACCGATATATTTATTAACAGAAGCGCTAAAAATAAACCGATTTAAAGCACATTTTATGAGAACCTCTTGATCAAATAAGTCGTAAAAGAAAACTTATTTTACTGCAATGGTTCAATTTTAATTTAAGGAGTTACTCATGAATTTTCAGCTAACTGACGAGCAGATTTCCATACGGGAGATGGTTCGGGATTTTGCTCAAAATGAAATTGCTCCCCATGTGATGAAATATGATGAAAGCAAAGAGTTTCCTTTAGACATTGTTAAAAAATTAGGTGATTTGGGACTTTTAGGAATTATCTATCCGGAATCTTACGGGGGTTCCGGAATGGGATATATTGAATATGCGCTGGTGGTGGAAGAGCTTTCAGCAGTAGATCCCTCCATCGGCTTAATTGTAGCCGCTCATAATTCCCTGGGAACCATGCATATATTTTCTTACGGTTCTGAAGAACAAAAGAAAAAATATATCCCCCGATTAGTACAAGGAGAGACTCTTTCTTCCTGGGCACTAACTGAACCAGGTTCCGGTAGTGATGCAAAAGCCTTAAAAACTACCGCTATTAAGCGCGACGATAAATATATATTGAACGGCTCCAAAACATTTATCACCAACCCCAATTATTCAGATTATCATGTGGTTATTGCCAAAACCGATCCGGAGAAAGGAACCAAGGGGACATCCGCATTCGTGATTGAAAAAGGTGCTCCCGGTTTTCGTGTGGGAAAAAATTTAAATAAATTGGGAATGCGCGCCAGTGACACTGCCGAACTTTTTTTTGATGATTGTGAAATTCCGGCCGAAAATCTTCTTGGAAACGAAGGAGAAGGATTCCGTCAGGCAATGTCCACACTCGATGGCGGTAGAATTAGCATTGGTGCGATGAGTGTGGGAATTGCCCGCGGCGCTTATGAGAACACCTTAAATTATGTAAAGGAACGGGACGCATTTGGACAAAAGGTCAGTGATTTTCAATCCACTAAGTTTAAATTAGCGGATATGGCAACTGAAATTGATGCAGCTCGCTTGCTTATTCAGCGTGCTGCCTGGATGAAAGATCAGGAAATGCACCTCAATCAAGAATCGGCTATGGCGAAATTATACGCCAGCGAAGTCGCAGTGAGAGTCTCCAATGAAGCAGTGCAACTGTATGGCGGATATGGATTCATCAAGGAGTACCCGGCAGAAAAATACTTCCGTGATGCCAAACTTGCCACTATCGGTGAGGGGACTTCTGAGATCCTGCGCCTGGTAATAGCAAGAGATATATTGAAACAAACCAGAACAGTTTAGTGCTTTAAAAGAAATTTATAAAGAATTGAATTAGTCGATAAACCCCAAAAAAATATTGAGATAAAATGGCAAAGATCGGCTCCAAAATTGAGAAGGACGGACAGTTTGAAAAGAACTATCAGTTTTTTCAGGAACAGCTTAAAGAGCTAACCGAAGTTGGTAAACAGATTGAAAAAGGTGGTGGAGAAAAATATCAGAAGAAAATTAAAGAACAAGGCAAACTTCCGGTTCGGGAAAGAATTCAAAAGTTAATCGATCCGGATTCGGAATTTCTTGAAATCGGCAAACATACCGCCCATGGGCTTTATCAGGAATACGGCGGCGCACCCTCCTCCGGAACTGTTTTTGGAATTGGTAAAATTCATGGACGGGAGGTGGTGATTGTGGTAAACGATCCCACTGTGAAAGCGGGAGCCTGGTTTCCCTTAACCTGTAAAAAAAATCTCCGGGCACAAGAAATTTCCATGGAAAACCATTTGCCTATTATTTATCTGGTGGATTCTGCAGGTATATTCTTACCCTTGCAGGAAGACTTGTTTCCGGATAAAGAACACTTTGGAAGGATTTTTCGTAACAACGCGGTGATGTCGTCCAAAGGAATTCCTCAGATATCCGCAATTTTGGGGAACTGCGTGGCAGGAGGTGCCTATCTTCCCATCATGAGCGACGAAGCCCTTATCGTTGAAGGTAACGGCACTGTTTTTCTGGCTGGTGCCCATCTGGTAAAAGCCGCCATAGGCGAAGAAGTGGACAACCAGGAATTAGGCGGTGCAGTGGTGCATAGTGAAATTAGCGGTGTTACCGATTACAAGGTTCCAAATGAGGAAGAAGCGCTAAAGCTCATACGAAATTTGGTGGAAAAATTCGGATATTTTAAGCAGCAGAAATTTGATCGAATCGATCCGGCGCCACCGGCATATGATGAACAGGAACTTTATGGCATTATTCCCAATGACCGATCGCGCCCATATGATATGCGGCAGGTTTTAGCTCGTTTTCTGGATAAAAGTGAGCTGGATGAATACAAAGCAGGTTATGGCAAAACAATTGTCACGGGCTATGGACGCATTGACGGTTACTCGGTCGGAATTGTGGCAAATCAGCGGCTGGTGGTAAAGAGTAAATCCGGGGAAATGCAAATCGGTGGCGTTATTTACCCCGATAGTGCTGATAAAGCTGCACGATTTATCATGAATTGCAATCAGAAACAAATCCCTTTGGTATTCCTGCAGGATGTGACCGGTTTTATGGTGGGTAAAAAGGCAGAACATGAAGGTATCTTAAAAGACGGTGCAAAGTTGGTGAATGCAGTGGCAAATTCAGTGGTTCCCAAATTTACATTTATTGTGGGCAACAGTTTTGGTGCCGGAAATTACGCCATGTGCGGAAAAGCATACGATCCAAGATTGATCTTTGCATTGCCCAGCGCCAATATCGCGGTGATGGGCGGCCATCAGGCCAGTCAGACATTACTTTCCATTCGGTTGTCGCAGTTAAAAAAAGCCGGAAAAGAAATTGATGAACAAGAAAAACAAGATCTGCTAAACAAAATCAAAGATAATTACGAACAACAAATGTATCCCCTTTATGCAGCAGCCCGCTTATGGGTGGACGGGATCATCGACCCGATTAAAATGCGGTCCATTGTTTCCACCGGAATTCGAATGGCGGAGCACAATCCCGAAACACCTCGTTTTAATCCGGGTGTCATTCAAACATAAAATCGTAATGATATTTTCATTAAAATATCTAATTAACCCTCT
>CAZVKP010000208.1:0-6291 GCA_964627635.1 uncultured Calditrichaceae bacterium
GTGAATTATTTTGAGCATTTTGGAAGTTTGACTTATTGAATCTTATAAATATCAAAAGAGAAAATTAGGTGCAAAAAATAATCTATGAAAATAAATTTTTAAATTTGTTACAATAATAGAGAAGAAGAAAAGGAAGGTTAAGTGCAAGCTATTCTTCTAAGAATATTTGAGGTGATATTCCCAAGATTCTTGAGTATTCCTTTATCAGATATAAGGTTATTTCTTCATCCTTTGGAAGAGAGATTCTCTGAAAGGGAAATTTATTATTTCTTAGAATTGAAGTAGATGGCCCTTCGGTATCGACAGAAAATCCAAGTGACTTAAAAGTTTCTAATATTTTCTGTCTGGAAATGGTCTTTAAGATTTGGGTATCATTAGATTTATTTTTCAAAGGGCACCTTTTCAAAATGCTGTTTATAACTATGTACCATTAATTTTACTGCTTCACTAATTCGTTTAGTGACTTCATCCTCTGAATGTCCTTGCACAAAACAGCCGCGTAAATTTCTGCAATTTGCTATATAGAGTCCGGGTTGGATCTTTTTTATTTGAATGTTGAGCTTCATGTTCTCTTTAATTTTAGCAGCAAATTATAAAAAAGGTTGCTTTGGGTCAAACGAATTCATTTCTCTTAAGCAATTATGCCTGTAATTTAAAATATTTTCAATTTACCTGAAGAAATCCGATGTTATTTAGTCAAAAAGTATAATTATATTTATGAACTTTCATTTTTGAAGTTCCAAAAAATTTACTGCTGTTGCTTGAAACACGGGAATATCATTACATTAAGTGTTTATAGTTTTAAATGGAGTATATGACCAATGCCAGATAATGTTTACCAAGCAACTCACAAAATAAGATCGTATGAGGTTGATTTCAGGGGATTGACTCGCGCAAGCACTTTATTGAACTTTTTACAGGATTTAGCATCCGAACATGCTGAAAAGCTGGGATTCTCTCTTCAGGATTTATTTCGGCAAAACAAAACTTGGGTGTTATCCAGAAATCATATTAAAATTCTTAAATTTCCCCGATGGAATGAAAATATTATTGGTGAAACATGGCCATCCGGCAGGAACGGATTATTTGCACTTCGCGATTTCCGAATTTCGGACGATCAGGAAAACGATATGGCTGTTGCAACAAGTTCGTGGATGTTGCTCGATTTAGAGCGAAAACGCCCGGTAAAGTTAGATGATTTGAAATCAGTTCCATTGATGGAAGAGAGGGCACTTTATGATGAATTTCAGCCCCTCCAAAAATTGGAACAGGCAGAGAATGAAACTAGATTTCGCGTCCGGTTAGCAGATCTGGATGTCAATAAACATGTTAACAATGTGATATTTGTTGAATGGGCATTGGAGACTGCTCCGAACGACATTTTATGGCATTATGCACCAGTGGAAATTGAAATTGGGTATCGATCAGAAGTTTTTTACGGGGATGTCATTATTTCCCGTAGCCAAATTTTGGAAGAAGGTAAATCTCCCAAACTTGTGCACCAGCTTGTTCGTGAAAAAGACGGGAAAGAAATTGCTGTATTACATACGAAATGGGTGTTGTTTTAAGTAGGTATTATCCTGTAGTATTTTCAGCATCAATCGCTCTTCTTAACCGTAAATACCGGACAATTTGCCCATCTGACAACTTTTTCTGTGGTGCTTCCCAGTAAAATGTAGTCTAACCCGGTAAGACCGAGAGTAGCAATTACAATCATGTCGGATTTATTTTCTTTTGAATATTCAACAATCTCTTTATGAGCTCTGCCTTCCTCAACAACAAATTGGGTTTTGATTTGAGGATCCAACTGATCTTCAAGAAACTCTTTCATATTTTGAATTACTCTTTCCCTCAAATCCTTGTCAATCTCAAAAATTGACTCTACTCCGGTAGCATAAAATGAAGGATGGATATCCTGTTCAACGATATGCATAAAATCGATCCGGGCATTAAAATTTTTTGCCAGATATACAGCATAATCTGTTGCTTTTTTAGAATGAGGGGAAAAATCAATTGGAACTAATATGTTGTTGATTTGAAAATGTTTCACGGACCGATGAATAGTTAGAACAGGTGTGGGAGACAATCTTACAACTTTTTCAGCGGCACTTCCCTGGAATAAATGCTTGAATCCGGTGCGACCATGAGTGCCCATAATCACCAAATCCATAGGATGATTATCCAGATATTCAAGAATAACATCGCCTGCGGATATTCCTCGCATGATGACAGTATCTACTTCAATATTCCGTTCATCCACCCTTTTCTTGTGATTGTTGATTTGGGTGTGAATTTGTTCCTCATGCTTCTTAACCCACTCTTCATATTCCTGAAGTCTTTGCTCTTCTGCAACATCGTCCTGGAATAAGACTACAGCATGAAGAAGTGTAAGATTAGCATTGAAATTTTCTGCCACTTCTAAGGCATATTCTAAAGCTTTATCTGAGAATTCACTAAAATCGACTGGTACCAGAATGTTTTTGATTTGCATCACATAGCTCCTTTCCAGGTAAAGTTAGAGCTTGGAATAAAAAAATAAAATCGGGATAAAGATGATTCAATATCCCGATTTTATTCTAAAGCATTAAATTTGTTGTGAACTTCGATTCAAAGCTTTTAATGGGATGCGGATCAGAACATACGCGAGCAGAAAAACCACACCTAAAGCCAGAAATGCAGTTATTACTTTTACTGTCTCCGAGGCGCCTACCACAAGGTTGGGTAAGTCAATATTTGCCGTAACCAGAATAGCCAAAAGAATACCCATTAAGGCTTCACCGGCAACCAAACCCGAAGCGAGTAATAGACCGGTATTATCCACTTTGGTTTTATCTGCCGGGTCTTTTATTTTTTTGGCAGCCCGCCAGTCTACAATTCCCTTGATGATACCGCCCAGGAAAATGGCAAAGGTGGTATTAAAAGGTAAATACATTCCAACCGCAATAAGCATTGGAGATGGGGATTTTATCAGAATTAAACCAACTGAAAAAAGCATGCCGGCTATTACTAATGGCCATGCCATTTCGCCACCTACAATGCCTTTGGACATCATGGCCATCAAGCCTGCCTGTGGAGCCGGTAAATTATTTCCACCAATTCCACCGGGTGTACCTTCATGAAGCCATATGAGTGGAAATACCAGAATCAAAGCTGCAAAGACCACACCTATGAGTTCGCCTACTTGCATTCTTGAAGGAGTACCGCCTAATAGATGTCCCACTTTCAAGTCCTGCATCATGTCGCCTCCAACACCGGCCACACAACATACCACTGTGGCAACCCCGAGAACGGCAATAATTCCCTGATTGCCGGACATACCCATGATTACCATTAAAACTGCGGCAATTAATAAAGTCGTTAATGTTAGTCCGGAGATGGGATTTGATGAACTTCCGATGATACCGACCAGGTAACCCGCGACTGCAGCAAAAAGAAAGGCTGCTAATGCCATGACGATAGCAGAAACAAACCCGACACCCCAATTATGAGTGAAGTATTCATACAAGAACACCATAATAATTACCAGTGCCCCAATAGCTAAAAATACTTTAGAAAACGACATATCCTTTTCAGTGCGTGAATCTGCTTCACCTTCTGTTTTAACCTTTTTAAGATCAACTAATCCTCGTTTAATTCCGCCAATTAAATTTGAACGCATACTGTAAAGTGTCCAAAATGCGCCGACTAACATAGCACCAACTGCTACCGGTTTTATAGTTGCATCATAAGTGGATTTTGCTAAGGTTGCTAATCCATTGCCTTCGGTAACCATTGCTGCTAATGTTTCTCCGCTGAAAAAGATGGCAAGCGGCATTAAGAATAGCCATCCTATCACGCCACCTGAAAATGTGATGAATGCAAGCCTGGGCCCGATAATGTAGCCAACTCCTATTAAAGCAGGTGAAGCCTGAGGAGATTCAATCAAGGCACCCCCTGAAAATTCTTTAGAACCCACCTCTTGTCCTTCAACAATATATCGTACCTTAGAAATACCAAGGTCTATAAAAGCTTTTAAACGATCATTTATGATTTGAAGTCCTATTGGATTCTTGAAAAATTCAATTACTCCAGCCAAACCAAGCATGCTGAATACATAAATTGCACCGGTAGTACCGCCCTGTCCGGCTTTCACAATCTCCGAACAGGCAACACTTTCCGGGAAAGGTAATGTCTTGTCAGTCACTAAAGCTTTTCTTAATACAATAACGATAAGAACACCTAAAACACCCCCAACCAGCATTAATGAAGTAGCTTCCCAATAATTGAAACTATCCCATACTCCGGACATAACAAAAGCGGGAACGGTAAAGATTGCGCCCGCAGCCAAAGCCTCTCCTACCGAGCCTGTAGTACGGGCAATGTTTTCTTCCAGAATGGTTCCCCGAAAGGGACGTAAAACTGCCATCGCAACTACTGCCGCGGGAAAGGTTGCGGCCACCGTCATTCCTGCTTTGAGTCCTAAATACGCATTTGCAGCACCTAAGATCATTGCCATAAAAACACCCAAAATAACAGCACGAAGACTCAATTCCTTCATATCCGTTTCGGGGGGAATGAAGGGTGTGTAATTATGTTGTTCCATATTGCCTCCATTGTTTAAACCGTTTTGGAAAATTCATGACCGCCAATATAAAAAAGCCGATAATTTTAAGCAACAAAATTAAATTATGGCTTTTACAATGTTATTGTTGGAGAGATTGAATTTTTAAAAAATAATTCCTTATGAAGTACAAAAATTAACCGATGATTGTTTCTGATGGTTTAGTAGGGGATAGATAATCAGAAAATTAATGAGTTGATTTTGTCATCTATAATTTGCCAATAATGGATGATTTCGAGAAATAAAAATTGTCACAAAAATACATCTGCGAAATAATTGATTTAACTCAACGTGAAATATAGGGAGAAATCTAACTTAGATATGATGTATTAAGTAACTCAATACTTAATAACAGATTGTGACAATTTAAAATGACACAATTAAGTTGTCTTTACTTTTTTGTGAGTTCAATCATAACCCGGCTAATGTATTCGGATATATTTGCCGATGACAAATTTTGTAACTGACGTGGCGGAGCTATATATTAAACAATTTCCGGAAGAAACCTTGGACCAAAATACGACTTCCGAGGATTACATTAGGGACAAAAGGCAAAATGCTGTCGTTTTAGGGTTAAACAGGATTGGTCTTTCAGCATTTAAAAGATTAAATCGATATAAAAGTCCTCATTTAAATTTACTTGGTTTCATTGATGTATATAATAAGCAAAAAGTAGATTCATCAAAATGGGGTGGAATTAAATACTTAGGCGAAATCCATAATTTTAAATATTTACTTAATACATATCAAATTTCAAAAATTTACATTGCTGTTGATAACAGAGATTTAAAGTTAATACATACTATTGTCAACTTATGTAAAAGATACTCCATTCAATATGAATTTGTTGCTGAAGCGTCTGATGTAATATACGGGAATACGATACAGCAGGTATTAGGTGACTTAAATAGACCCTGGGAATTCTCATTCAGGCAAGTATTTGATTCCTTTTCTGCTTTTATTCTACTCATTTTTGTATTACCGTTATGGAGTATTGTTAGTCTCATGATAAAATTTGATTCTTCGGGACCTGTTATCTTCTCCCAGGAGAGAGTAGGGAAAAAGGGTCGAATATTTAGGGTTTTTAAATTTCGCACAATGTATACTGATGCGGAAAAATTAAGCGGACCTGTTTTAGCATCAAAGCATGATCCAAGAGTGACAAAAGTTGGTAGAATTTTACGTAATACACGAATTGATGAAATTCCTCAATTACTAAATGTTTTAATTGGGGATATGTCATTTATTGGTCCCAGGCCCGAAAGACCATATTTTGTTGATAAATATTCTATGGAATTTCCGTTATATAAAACCAGATTAAAAATAAAACCCGGTATTACTGGGCTTGCCCAGGTAACTACGGGGTATGATGAAAGTTTAGAAGATGTGAAAGAAAAACTTAAATATGATTTAATGTATATTGACAAAAATTCTTCCATGAGTATGAATTTAAAAGTCATGATTAAAACCCTTTGGGTAATAGTCACAGGAAAAGGACAATAAAGAAGAAATAAATATTATGAGTTTGGGCTGTGGTCCAGCAAAAGAAATACAAGAATTTATAAAGTTGAAAAAAAGGAATAAAAAAGAGTGTTTTACCTTTGTTGATATTGATGAAAGACCGCTTTTTTACTGTCGTGAAAAATTTACAGAGTTGAAAAGAAAATATAAAAAAGATTTTGAAACGAAAT
>CAZVKP010000209.1:0-6285 GCA_964627635.1 uncultured Calditrichaceae bacterium
CCAACTTTAGGACTAACAAAAGAATTATGTAATATCAGATGGAATAAATCAGATGTAAAAATTTTTCTATTCGGAACGCCGACCATATTTCTTTAAATCCCCAGGTGATAGTTCTTCAGGATTGACAAGTCGATAGTGTTTTTCAGAAGTAATGACAATTTCATTGTCATAATCTTCCAATTCATACATAACAATAGTATTTTCTTTCATAAACTGTGCTGCGATTGACCTACATATCAAATCAGGAAATTTAACGGCACAAACAGCTAAATCTTGCTCAATTTGAACAATTCCCAGTTTATCAGTTCCTCCTTTTGCCTGAACCGGAAGAATATAATGTGCGCCTCTTTTATCAAGTCCAATATAAATTTCATCTGTTTCTACTTGTCCCATCTGAGATACGGATGTTCGCAAATGACTTTGAAGGGAATAACAGGTTAAGCCAGTAAAAATGTCAACCAGACGATTGTATCGTATTTTTGCCAAAAGCGCCTGTTCATCATTTAAAGCATATTTTTCGATCACACCCGGTGTGGCATCGGGTATTTTAGTTTCAGCAAGTTTAGGATTGGGAACTAAATTGGAGGCAGAAGCTAATTCGAATACATATTTTGCTTTTCCGGCAGGCCTGATTACCCATACAAAATCATCGGGGGCTTTCTCTAACACTGGTTCGGGTAAATCCGAGCGATATCTAAAGGAATAGATAACATCGCCCAAATTTTTGGGAAGTTTAATTCCCAGTTTCTCGGCAGCTTCAATAATATCCGATCTTTTAAAGGGGACTGTTGTCGCACCTTTTGTGTAATTTTTAAAAAAGATTTCTTCAATAATTTGAATATACCGGTTCTTTTTCAAATTTTTCTCCTATCCCGGCCAACGCAACAAAATTACTTCTTCTCTTAACTCCGAGGAGGTTGCTGTTGCGAATCTTTTGCGAAACAATTCAATATCTATCAATTCATATCCCTGAGATTGAGCAATTTCCGCTAAAAGTTTACCCGTTTGAATCATAACTTTAAAATAAGATGCCTGATCTCCAACCACATACGCCAATAAAGCTCCTTTCCTCAGGACACCTCGAAGATCGGCTAGATGCCTGGCCATTCCGCCAAAATATTGTAATGTAACCTTGCTGTAAAGCTTCTCAAATCCTGATGTCTTTCCAAGTTCAATGCGTTTTTTTTCAATTGCATCTGCCAGTTTTAAAATGTTTTCATGGTTTGAAATCCACAGATCGTCATTATCATTTTTATACACACCCCGGGTATTTGAGCGAATAAGAGATCTTTTAAAGCTGCGCAGTTCTGCCATATTATTTATGAAACCAAGAATTACGGACTCTAACCTGGTGGTTCGCGTATAATCTTTTTCATTCGGATATGGTGGCGAAGTTATGACAGCATCAATACTTTCTGGAGCGATAATTTTACTAATTTCTCTAGAATCGCCAATCTTCGTCTGAATGGAAGGAAATTTTTTACCTTTCACCAGATCGATATCTTTTGTGATTTTTCGGATTTCATTCAACCATGTGTTAATAACGGGATAATCAAATTTTGGCTTTGCTACACCTACTTCGGGACCAAATTTAAGGTTACTAATTTTAAACACCAGTGCATTTGCAAGAGCCAAAAGTGCATGATTATAATAATGCCGTTCCTCATATTTTTTAAGAGTATTCAACAGTGTGATTGTTTTATGTAAAGGCACCGGACTTATTGAGTTGTTAATAAGCAGCTTTTGAGCATTGGTGTCCATGTCGTTGAAATTGAGTGATTTGATATCACCCTGGAATGGCAAGCTGTCATCAAATCCCTCATCTCTAAGCTTTTCTAAAGTTTCATCTGCAACCCTCCGGGTAACATCCTGGAATTCTTCCGTATTAACCTCCCAATCAACTTTAACCGAACTTGCAAAATGAGCAAACGGAATTGCTTCGACTCCAATCGAAGGTATACCAATCAGTTTTGATTCAACCAGAGTTGTGCCTGTTCCACAAAAAGGATCTAAAATGACATCATTTTTATTGATATTGAACTTTTGTATGTAATGCCGAACCAAATGGGGAGGAAAAGAGAGAACAAATCTATACCAATTATGAAATGCACCATCACCGGGATGCACTTTATTTGAATTTGTATCTCTCTCAACAGGCTGATCCGGTGATTTGTTTTCAGTAAACTTAAACTGTAATTGCACAGTTTTCGATTCTTCTTATATTGTTAATGGATTTAGTTTAATATTTAAAAAACAGTTTAATTAATATAGAAAATAAAATTTTAATTTTTAACCATCTCATAGTTTTTCCTTATACAATATTCAAATATATAAGAAAAAATTTTCATATAAAAGAACATTAAAACACAATTTAATACAATAAAATTTTAATATAAAATGTTGCTATCCATCAATAGTAATAAATTTGAGCCAAGTTTTGACAAACCAAATACAATGTGGTTCAAATGAATAATAGGAAAAATTAAACCCTTCCCTATTCCACAAGGTAATCCACAACAAATCTGACCGATCTGCACGGAATGTTACTGAATTAATGTGTGAATTGAAAATTTCGCGATGCTTTATCTCAATTTCACGGATTATGCTATAACCTGGTGCGAAAGCTGCCGCTGTTCCACCCATGCGGAGTATCCTGCGAAAAGCCCGTTGGGAAATAACCGTGACAAATACAGCCCATTCAGAATAGCATCATGCCATATCCCATCGGAACAAACATTCCCTGCGAAGTTTGCCACATCCAGGAGATGGAATACCCCTTCATCTTGAAAACATGGCACGGATGTTCCGGAATGTGGATAAGGTGGGGGGATTGTAGGAGAGTAAAATTCAAGAATTTTGGTGTTATATTAATAATGTTTTAGTGTAATACTGATAGGTTTTTCTATGAGAAAAAGTAAGGATTGCGCTGCTTTTTATCTTTTAAGATGAAATACAAATGTAAATTTGCAACTCAAAATGAATTATCTTTCAAAAATGGATATTGATTTTATCTCCTGCAGCAAGCCATTAAAGTCAAACACTCTCTCAGCTAATGCTTCATACCATAAATTTTCGGGCAGGCATTTCACAAATTTGGAGAATACAGCCAACCTTACTTCCCCTGATAATTCATTTTCAAGATTATATATAGAATCTTTGGAAATAAATTGTAATTTTCTAAGGAATTCTTGAATGGTGTTGTTTAATTTATTTCGATCCTCTACTGCCTTTTTGATTGTGATGTTCTGATATCCAGATGTGGCAACACCAATACCTGAATGAGTCAATAATTTTGCAAGGGTTCTGTTAATTCTGTCTCCAGCAAATGTCCATATTTCAGCGTTACCATAGTCTGACGTTAAAATGACCCACTTATCATCAGACCAACCAATATTTTTCAATTTATTTTTTGCAGACTTAATTCCCTCCCTCGCTTCAGTATCCAGGTAATGGGGTATTTCATTTCCAAAAATAATTCGTCCTGCTTCCTTTGCCGTCTCGTACGGTACATCTAGCCCAGAAAAAGCAAACCATTTTGGTGCTTGCCCTGTTTCAGTTTTTTTTGCAAAAACTTCTCTTGATTCTGTTTTAACCTTAAATGCTTCCCACTCGATTCCTCCTAATACAAACAAGAATGGTGTTTCCAGAGCTTCGACAAATGCCGAATCCAATGTTCCGACATGTTTTCTCTCATCCCAAACATCATACATTGGTGCACTATCAAAAACTGCAAATAAGCGCCGCCAATTAGAGCCCAGGAAAGTTTTCTCACCTTTATCACCCACAACCAATAAACCATCGACTTCACGGAAATACTCACTCGAAAGCATAGACTCCACCAATTCAACAAATTTTTGTTGTGTAATATTTGAAAAACAATATGCTTTTGAAAGAATTTCCCAAGCCTTTCCAGGATAAATTCCATTATTTTGCAGACTTAAACACATAAGTTGATGAGCTAAAATATGATATGCTCTAGTTGGAAAATGGATATTTTCTGAAATTCCCCTTAAACCCAAACTCACAACTGCGGTTAATAAAACCAGATCATCCTCCTTTGTACAAAGACCCCTAAAAAATTGGGATTTTTCAGATCTGCGTCCTGTTCGGCCGACTCTTTGCAGGAATGAACTTGACCTTGACATTGTTCCGATTTGAATTACCTGATCCAGCTCGCCAATATCGATACCCAATTCAAGAGTGGATGTGCTGATAATACCATTCAATTCACTCTCAATCGATTCTTTTAATTTGATTCGTTTTTCTGCCTCTTCACGATAATATTTACTTACTGAAGAATGATGGGTAAGAACTTTAACAGCGTTTATTGAACCAACCTTTTTGTTCATTTGATTAATAGCTTCGGCTAAAGTTTCGGTCTTTGTTCGTGAACCACCAAACACAATTGATTTCTTCCGTATAGAATCTGATCTTCTTTCTTTAAGTAAATTGTAAAGAGAGTAAAATTGATTAATTTTTACAGAATTTTTCTTATCATCAATATATTTTTGTTCATTAAAAAACAATACTTTGAAATCTTTTTTCTTTTCAACACTTGGCTTTACTTGAATCCGTTTGCCAGGATTTCGATCACCCCCTGCTAACCATTTTAACATTTGCTTGGGATTCCCGATAGTGGCAGTGAGAGCAATTCTTTGAGGTTTTCTATCTGTTGATTTTTCCAGCCTTTCCAGTAACGAAATCAAATGACTTCCTCTGTCACCGGATGCGAAATTGTGAGCTTCGTCTATGATAATGACTTCAAGGTCAGCAAAAAACCGTTGCCATCCGGCTTTTCTAAGAAGAATTGCCTCCAAAGATTCGGGGGTTGTTAAAAGCAGTTGAGATGGATTTCTAAGTTCATCAATTTTCTTTTTTTGATTCACATCGCCGTGCCATTTGAAACAATGTAAACCGCATTTTTCTGAATAATTTTCTGCTCTTAATTCAATATCATTTAATAGCGCGCGAAGAGGAGCAAGATATAATATCTGAACAGAAGGTTTTTTATGTTTTGCAGCGCGATTGAGAACAGGGAATAGAACCGCTTCGGTTTTACCGCCTGCGGTTGGAGCCTCAATTATACAATCATCACCACTTACTATAATGGGTATGGCTGTAAGTTGTATTGCAGACAGACCATCCTTCCATTCTTCGTATATGAAATTCCGAATAGCCGGATGAATGTGTTGTAAAACAGATTGTTGTTGTGTTAAATTTGGCTTCAACTGTTTAAAATATCCGTTATTTGTGACGCTACATCTTGTTCATCACTGCTTATTTGAAATAATTCATTATATGAAACACCCGGATTCTCTTCACATAAATCAAGCATAAAAACCAAGTCTTTTAATACTGGTCTGGGTTTTCTGTTTACGCTGTCCTCACCGAATGCCGTCCAATCCCGAACAAGTCTGTCTAAAGCTTCGTCAGATAATCGTTCCTGGCTGTTCCAGTTATATGCTATTCCATGAATGTCCCGGATCTTTCCAGTTACTGCGAGCAGTTTTGAATAATCCAAACCTTCCAAAGTAATAACCGGTTGTCTCATGCTTTTCCTTCCTCCCGGAGCTTTTGGAACGAGCACCCTTTCCGATAAGGCCTTATAGCTTTTAAGTCCTGCACGATCATCTTCAAAGAAAGTATCAGTTCCAGTGAAGACAATCAAACAGCCTGGCAGGCCGTTTTTACCTGATTCATCAATTAAGAGCCTGAGGATTTCGAGCGACTGTTCACGCTGACGGGTATGAGGAAATCTGCGAATTAACTCCAATTCATCAACTAATAGCAATAATCCCTGGTATCTTGCGCTTTTAATAACTTCAAGCAAAGCTCTTATTCTTGGAAATACCTGGTTGGGCTCCAAATACCCTTTCACACCAATCTCACTCAAATTTCGACTTGACATTGATCTGCTGCCGCTCAACCACGCGACGGCAGTAGACGCTGTCACTTGATCACCCTTGCTCCTTGCCCTGTAAAAAGCCCGTAAAGCAGGTGCAAAACCGGCATCCATATCAGCTAAATACGCAAGTTCGGATTCCACTCTGCTTTCAACAATGTTGGTTAATTTTTTCCGGGTAGCGGAATCCAGTGAGGTCAATCCCTCAATTTGGGCAGTTTTTCGATGAATATTCAGCAACCAGGACTCAAATATATCCACCAATGCACTGGAATCACGTTTTTCGAAACTCCGCAAACCATTGATTAATCCTGAAAAAAATATTGGCAAATCGGATAAGGGTTGATTGGGGCCGATATTTACAGTTGATACAGCAAATTCAT
>CAZVKP010000210.1:0-6275 GCA_964627635.1 uncultured Calditrichaceae bacterium
AAATGAGCCAAACTCTTTGTATTATTGAGGCTATGAAGCTGATGAATGAAATTCAATCTGAGTATAATGGTAAAATTGTGGATATCATGGTAGAAAATGCCCAGCCTGTGGAATATGACCAAGTATTGTTTCTGATAGAGAAAAGTTAATTGAATTTTTATTAGGGGGAGTCCTGATTGTTCAAAAAGGTCTTAATCGCGAATCGAGGTGAGATTGCGATCCGGATTATCCGGGCATGTAAGGAGTTGGGAATTAAAACTGTTGCTGTTCATTCTACCCAGGATGAAAACGCACTGCACACGATATTTGCAGATGAAGCGGTTTGTATTGGTCCTGCGAAAAGCACCGATAGCTATTTAAATACCACCCGACTAATTTCCACTGCAGAAATAACCGGCGTGGATGCTATTCATCCAGGCTATGGATTCCTGGCTGAAAATACTGAATTTGCCGATATGTGTAATTCCAGTGGGATGACTTTTATTGGTCCATTGCCTGGTGTAATTCGGAAAATGGGGGATAAGGCAGAGGCAAAAAAATCCATGTCGAATGCTGGTGTGCCGGTAATTCCCGGAAGCGAGGGTGTGGTAACAACTGAATCTGAGGCAAAACGGATTGCAAATGACATTGGTTATCCGGTAATCCTAAAAGCAGTTGCCGGGGGCGGCGGTAAGGGAATGCGTATTGTCCGCGATGAAGAAGGGTTGTCCAACAGTTTTATGATGGCAAAGGCAGAAGCTGAAGCTGCTTTTGGAAATCCCGGATTATACATCGAAAAATATATTGATAGCCCCAGGCATATTGAGATTCAGTTAATTGGGGATCAATATGGAAATATGGTTCATTTGGGCGAAAGAGAATGTTCCATTCAAAGACGACATCAAAAATTGATTGAAGAAGCGCCTTCTCCAATTATCGATGAAGAAACCCGCAAGCAAATGGGGGAGGCTGCTGTAAAGGGTGCACTGCATGTGAATTATTTCAGTGCCGGCACTGTTGAGTTTTTAGTTGATATTGATAAAAATTTTTATTTCATGGAAATGAATACGCGAATTCAGGTTGAGCATCCGGTAACGGAAATGGTTTATAATGTTGATATTGTTAAAGAACAGATAAAGGTGGCAGCAGGAGAAAAACTCTCTTTTAAACAGTCAAAATCCAAACCAATTGGTCATGCCATTGAGTGCCGGATAAATGCGGAAGATCCCAAAAACAATTTTATTCCATCTCCCGGAGAGGTTACCACATTTTATCAACCCGGGGGACCGGGAACAAGAGTGGATACCCATGTATACGCTCAGTACAAAATACCGCCATTTTACGACTCGCTAATGGCTAAACTAATTGTGCACGGAAAAGACAGAACTGAGGCAATAAGCCGCTTAAATCGGGCGTTAGATGAGTTTATTGTGGAAGGTGTTAAAACCACCATTCCCTTTCATAAATTTGTCATTAATACGCCGGAGTTCCAGAGCGGAAATTTTGACACACATTTTATTGAAAATATTTACAATAAAGAATTAATTGAAACTTGATTGGAGGATTCCATGCAAATTCCTGAAGAACTGAAGTATACCAAAGATCATGAGTGGACGCGCATTGAGGATGATGTAGCGACAGTAGGTATTACAGATTTTGCCCAAAGTGAGCTGGGAGACATTGTTTTTGTTGAATTACCCGGGGTGGGAGATGAAACCCAATTGGGTGAAAGCTTCGGCACCATTGAAGCAGTGAAAGCGGTTTCTGATTTATTTGCACCTCTTTCGGGAGAAGTCGTGGAAGTGAATGATAATCTGGCAGATGAACCGGAAATTATTAACAAGGATCCCTATGGTGATGGATGGATCATCAAAATAAAATTATCTGATAAGAGCGAAGTTGACAAACTTCTGGATAAAACAAAATATGAAGAACTTATTTAGATATTTTCCGTTGAAAAATATTTTGAATGGAATTGAAAACTGAGGTTACTGATGGCTTTTATTGCGAATTCTGAAAAAGATCGTCAAGATATGTTAGCATCGATTGGTGTTAAAGATTTTGAAGAATTAATTGATTACATTCCCCAATCTCTGCGGATTAAAGGAGAACTTGAGTTACCCAAACCCTTAAGTGAATTTGAATTACTTCATCATATTCAGGAACTGGGTGGTAAAAATCAGAATGGGATCTCGTTTCTCGGCGGCGGTGCTTATGACCATTTTGTTCCAGCCGTTGTAAGACATATCTTATGGAGATCTGAATTTTATACAGCTTATACCCCTTATCAAGCAGAAGTAAGTCAGGGAACACTTCAATCCATTTACGAATATCAATCCATGATTTGCGGTTTAACAGGCATGGATGTGGCGAATGCCTCTATGTATGACGGTGGGTCGGCGTTAGGTGAAGCCGTTTTAATGGCGGCGGCTCATACCCGAAAATCTAAAATTATTATTGCGGAAAATATTAATCCCTTTTATTTCGATATTATACGAACTTATACCAAGGATCAGGATATTGAGATTGTACCTTTAACATTAAAAGATGGTTTAATCGATACTTCCGTATTTAATGAGAAATTTGATGATCGTACTGCTGCGGTTGTTGTTCAGAGCCCAAACTATTACGGTTTGCTCGAAAATGATAATTTGGAGTTCATAGCAAAACGCATCAGCGATAGTAAATCTTTATTTATTCAGTATGTGGATCCGATCTCGCTGGGTATTTTAAAATCTCCCGGAAAAATGGGTGCTGACATTGTGGTTAGTGAAGGCCAGGGTTTTGGCAATAACCTGAATTATGGTGGTCCTTATTTGGGGATATTTGCTGCAAAAAAATCACTCATTCGAAAAATGCCCGGCCGTATTGTTGCACTAACCAATGATTTGGAGGGTAAACAGGCATTTGTCACCACTCTTCAAACGCGCGAACAACATATCCGTCGCGAAAAAGCAACCAGTAACATTTGTACGAATTCTCAGCTTTGTGCATTGGCTGCGCTGGTATATTTGTCATTATTGGGGAAAACCGGTGTTCGTAAAGTAGCGGAATTAACCACGCAGAAGAGTCATTATTTAGCAAATATGATAAATGAACTTGATGGATTTCGTTTAAAGTACAAGGCACCGTTTTTTAAAGAATTTGTGGTCGAAACACCGTTAGCACCGGAAGAAGTGATTCAAAAATTAATGAAACAGAATATATTTGCCGGAATTGACTTGTCTCAGGTAAATATGGGTTATGGATTGCTGATTTCCGTTACTGAAAAAAGATCTCGTGAAGAAATGGATAAATTTGTAAATGCTTTAAAAAATTTGAATTAACGGATAGTTGGGAATATGCCAACGGTATTAATAGTTGATGATAATGAGGATATGCTGGATACCCTGGAACATTTATTCAAATTTTATGATTTTCAGGTGATGAAAGCAGCTAATGGGGAAGAGGGTATCAAAAAAGCAGAACTAGAAAATCCGGATATTATTATTTTGGATGCCTTAATGCCTGTTATAAATGGTTTCGAAGCCTGTAAGACTTTGAAGAGCAACAGTCAAACCCAAAATATTCCAATAATCTTCTTGTCAGCAAACTACACGGAGGATGAACATCGTGTGATGGGATTGGAATTGGGTGCTGATGATTATATTCTGAAACCTTTCAATGCAAAGGAGCTGATTGCCCGGGTAAAATCGATTTTACATAAAAAAGAATTAATAGAAAATTTACATCGTGATAATCAACAGCTACTTAAAGAGCATTCCAACGCTTCTCAAAAATTAGAACAATTAAAACAGAAAGCCAGTGAATTGGAAGCGGGGCAAATTATCGATTCATTAACTGGCGTGTATAATCAAAACCATTTAAATAAGAGATTAAAAGAGGAGCTATCTCGCACCAAGCGTTATAATAATAACCTCTCAATCGTAATAGTCGATGTGGATTTGTTTCATAAGATTAATGATATTTTTGGCGAACAGACGGGTGATTATATTCTAATGCGGATTGCGAATGTCGTTTTAAATAATACCAGACATACCGACATCGTTTTTAGATCGGGAAACAACCGTTTTGTTATATTATTACCGCATACCGATGAAAACGGCGCATATTACGAGGCAGAGCGAATTCGTTCTTCCATAGATCAGTATAGTTTCTTCGATCAAAATTTTTATGAATTAAAAAAATTATCGCCGAAACGAAAACATGAGTATCAGCATATAACAGTGAGTATAGGAATTGTGGATATTAATCCGGAAAATTCCTTTCAACCTCTTGAAGTTACTCAAATGGCAGAAAAAGCTCTGGAGAAGGCCAAAGCCAACGGGAGGAATCAGACAGTACGCTATTCACGAACAGAGACAGAATAAAGCCGGAAAAGGAATGGTATGTATAGAAATTTGATTTTTGAATTAGATCGAAAAGAAGTAGAAAAGAATTATCTTCCATCCTGCGATGTGGAAGAAAGTCCACTCTCAGAATTAATCCCCAATCACATGCTAAGGGATAGTGAACCTCAGTTACCGGAGGTGGGAGAAAATGAAGTTGTTCGACATTTTGTGAATATATCCACGATGAATCACCATGTAGATAAGAATTTTTATCCCCTCGGTTCCTGTACCATGAAATACAATCCGAAAGTTGATGAGGATATTGCTGCGCTTCCGGAATTTGCAACCCTACATCCCATGCAGCCTAAAGAATCTGTGCAGGGTGCACTTAAAATCATGTATGATTTACAAGATATGTTAAAATCCATTTGCGGCATGCCCGGCATCACCTTACAGCCGGCAGCCGGTGCTCATGGAGAGATGACCGGCTGTATGATGATCAGAAAATATCACCTTAGTCGGGGAGAAAATCGAACCAAGATGCTGGTGCCCGATTCCGCACATGGAACAAATCCGGCTTCGGTTGCAATTGCCGGTATGCATACTGTAGAAGTTAAAAGTACCGAAGAGGGATTGATTGATATTGAAGATTTAAAAAGCAAGCTGGATGATAATGTTGCAGGCATTATGTTAACCAATCCCAGCACTTTGGGATTATTTGAACGGGATGTCGAACAGATTGAGAAGCTAATCCACGGGGCGGGTGGATTAATGTATATGGATGGTGCAAATTTAAATGCACTGTTGGGTTTGGTGAGACCTGGTGATCTTGGATTCGATGTATTGCATTTAAATCTTCATAAAACTTTTTCTGTACCACATGGGGGCGGCGGACCCGGTTCCGGACCTGTTGCAGTAAGTGAGCGTTTGTTGCAATTTTTACCGGTCCCGATTGTGAATAAAAAGAATGATGAATACTTTCTGGATGATAATATTCCTTATTCTATCGGTCGAATGATCACTTTTTATGGGAATTTTGCTGCGCTTCTTCGTGCCTATGCTTATATTCGAATGCACGGAAGCGAGGGTTTGAAACAGATAAGTGAAAATGCCATCATCAATGCAAACTATTTATTAAAAAAACTTGAACATATTTTGCCGGTTCACTATAAAACCCGACCGATGCATGAGTTTGTTTTAACCGGGGAACCTTTAATGAAGAGTCATGAAGTTCGTGCAATGGATATAGCCAAACGATTGCTGGATTTCGGTGTTCATGCTCCAACAGTTTATTTCCCTTTGATTGTAAAGGAAGCGTTCATGGTAGAACCTACGGAATCTGAGAATAAAGAAACACTGGATTTCTTTGCCGAAATTTTTGAAAAAGTGGTTTCAGAAGCAAAAGAAAATCCTCAAAAAATTCATGAGGCACCATTTAATACACCCATTCGGCGGGTGGATGATCTTCGTGCAAATAAAGAATTAAATGTTTGTTATACCAAAGATTAGACTGAAAGAAATTGAAAAACTATTATGTCATCGAAAGAAAAAATAATTATTGTCGATGATAATCCCCATGTCCTCAAGCTGCTGAGAATAAGCCTTGAGAAGGCAGGATATGAAGTTCATACTGCTGAAAATGGGGATGAGGGACTCGAATTAACCGACAAAATTCAACCGGACTTGATTATCTCAGATGTCATGATGCCGCAAACCGATGGTATTGAGTTTTGCTGGATGATACGGGAAAATTCAAAGATTCCCATGGTACCGTTCATTTTTCTCACCAGTTTGGAAGATCGGGACATGGAAATCCGCGGTTTTCGTGCCGGGGCGGATGAGTACCTGGTAAAACCCGTGGATCGCAATGTGTTGTTAGAAAAAGTTACAACCTTGCTCAACAGAGCAAAGCGTGTAAAATCTATGGATACAGAATCAAGTGGGCAGGTGAAGGGATTCGAGGGA
>CAZVKP010000211.1:0-6261 GCA_964627635.1 uncultured Calditrichaceae bacterium
GTGAAAAACCTTTATTGTATTAGCTCTTTTTATCCTGGCCGGATTTTTTATAACCCATAGTTTTAATAAAATGAATCAGTTTAAACGATTTTGATATTCCATGTAAAGACTCGGAATGACCGAGAAATAAATACCCATCCGGATTGAGATTATTATAGAGAATCCGTGCTGCTTGTTTTCTGGCTTTTTCATCCAAATATATGAGGACATTACGACAGAGAATCAAATCGAAATGTCCTAATGCGCTCATTTGCTGTTCGTCAATCAGATTCACTGCTTTGAATTCTACGAGCTTGCGAATGTCCGGATTCAATTGACATTTGAGCCCCTTTTTCTGAAAAAACCCGTCCAATACAGATGAATCCATTTTCTGAACAGTAAACTCATCATATAAACCGCGTTTAGCCTGTTCTAAAATTTTTGTGTTAATGTCGGTTCCTAAAATATTGGTTTTGTAATTTTGCCAGATATCAGGAAAATACTGATTGAGAATGATTGCCAGGGTATAAGGTTCTTCACCACTTGAGCAACCCACACTTAAGATTTTAATGGATGGATTCTGTGCTTTACGTTTTCGCTCCAGAATATCAGGAATTACCGCCTCAATAAATGCGTTGATATGAGCTTGATTTCTAAAAAATTTGGTTTCATTCACAGTGATTGCATCGATTAAATAGGGCAATTCCTGTTTTGTATGCTCTTTATGGAGTAAAAACTTATAATATTTTTCAAAATCCGAAAGTTTTAAATCATTAAGACGATTCAGCAATCGCTTTTCAATGATTTTTTTTCGATTAGTGGATAAAAATATTCCGCTTTGTTGATAGACAAATTCTTTTATTTTCTGAAAGGTGTCATCGGTAAAAGCCGGTTGAAATGAGGGGCTAAGACTGGTTCTTTTTTTCCCCGTATTTGTTGATAAACTATAAGTTTTGATCATTTTTATATTTAATCCCTTATTAAATCGAGAAATAGTTGAGCCTTCTCAATATCGGCTTCTAATTCGAAAGTGAATTTTTCCATATCTAACATATACAGTTGCGGATACATTTGCTTTAATATCTGCCAGCCCGAATTATCCTGAAGTGAGACTTTTTTTATGTCACCGTCAAATCCGATTCCCCACATCTCGCATAAGATTTCAGAGAGATGTATTACGGCTGTTAAATCCTGGAATTTTGTTGCTCTTTCAGGGGCGTGATGGTAGGTCACTGCCGTTATTATCGACTTGGGAAAATTCCAATGTTTTAACAACCAACCGCCAATATCAGTGTGGGTGCATCCCAGAATTTCTTTCTCTACGTCTATGATTCTTTTATCCGATTCTTTTGCATATGATAAAATGTCTTGAAATTTTTCATTAAAGAACTGATCGAGCACCATTTTACCAACGTCATGTATAAGTGCTGCCACAAATTCTTCCCCCTGAAAGTTTATGCCAATTTTTTTGGACAAGGTTCGGGCGATTTGACCGGTGCCTGCAGAATGTAGCCAAAAAGTTTCTCTATCAAAATTGGGAGTGGATTGTAATTTAGAAAACGTACTGTACAGACTAACTGCAATCACAATATTTGTGACTTCTTTTAATCCGAGTAAAATTAAAGCGCGTTGAACATTGTCAATCCGGCCGGAATATCCCCATAGAGGGGAATTGGAAACCTTAATAATTTTAGTTGTTACACTAATATCTCTTTCAATCACCCGAGAAATTTCCTTCATACTGGAATTGGATGTTCTTAAGATATCAAGAATATCTGAAGCAATATGAGGTAATGTCGCTAAACTTTCTATCTGATTGACTTTCCGGTAACTTTCCTTTGGAAAATTCATTCATTCACCCTTTTTGTAATTCATAATTTAATTGCCGGTATTTTTCTTATCAGTTATATTCTACTCCCTGCGGAGAAGGCAATTGATTCTCACTCTCTGCGCTGTTTTCATTTTCATTAATTCTATAGTCCCGAATTAAAGTCTTGAAAAATTCCAACTCATCAAATGATAGATGGTCAAGTTCCTGAAGTTGATCTAACTCAAAACCATTTTTTTGGAGTATTTCAATAAAAAATTGCAAATATTCTGGTTTATCTTTTAAATGGCTTAAAATAAGAGGTAATTGAGACTTGTGTTTCTTCTCTGTCAAATAGTGACTCAATAATTCGAATTTATCCTCATGAAGTGTTTTTAAGAATTGCGATAAAAATTTATCGATGTAAGGTTTTGGTAATTGGAAAATAACACCTAACCAGAATCTTTGAATCTCCGTTGTTGATTGATTTAGACTGTTTAAGGCGTAATCTATGGTTTTTTGAGGATATTGCAGAAGACCACTCACCGCTTTATTTCGGATTAAAGAGGAATGATCATTTACATACTTTAAATACAAGTTCCACAGTGATTCATCATGAAAGCGGAGTAATTTTTCCAATAAAGAATCCAATTGAGAATTCTTTTTTCCACTTAATTTTGCAAGCAGTATCTTTTTTGCACCAGGCATTTTTGAGTTCAAGGCAAGATCAAGCAAAATCGATTTTTCTTTTTCATTTTTTGCTTTTTTATATAGATTTAAAATTTGTGTATCGTAAATTTGAACATTGTTTTCTAATAACATTTCTAAAATGCGAATTCGCTTTTCAAACTGAATTTGCTTGTATTCGATTGAAAATATTGAAAAATAATAAGACACATTGTGAATCAGGGCTTCTTCTAACAATTCATTCCTGTATTCCGGATTATAGCTCTCCAATAATATCTTCATGGCATCGCTGTTAGGGATACGGCTTAAGCAGGTATAATAGATGGAATCGGGCAGTTCATCTGCATATTGCTCCTGTATTTCCAGAATACATGGAAATAGATGATTGGGCAGCATCACATGGGTGTTTTTAGTTAATATGGCTTCCAATGCCTTCAATAATTCATCTTTAATATCAGACAATTTATTGCTGTTTAACCAGCGAATTATCAAATTGAGCGAACTGGCGTTACCGTTCTCCTGCACAGCATTGATAAAAGCTAATGCCAGCCAGGGATCTGCATCGAAGAAGTCGGACTTTAAAACAAATTTTTCCCAATGGAGAAATATTTTATTTAAAGCCCCCAATATTGCAGGCTTATGATTTTCATTTTGTTCATATAAAGCCAGTAAATTAGGGATCGCCCGAATATCCTTTTGTTTCCCCAGCGCTTCAATAACTGCTAAGCGTACTGTCTCATCATCATCCTGAACTATTTCAGCCAGTATATCAGATGTCCGATCGTCTTGAATATCTCCAAGCAGTTCAGCCGAAATTTTACGAATATCAGCTTTGGTAGATTTCGTCAACCTTCGCAATGGAAAGACGGCCTCACTTTGCATGGTTTTTAAAATTTCCATTGCCAAACTTCTCACCGACAATTGCGGAGAATGAAGTGTATCCGCAACGATTTCCGCATTATGTCTGCTTACTTGCGCAGAAAATACCTGTAACAGCACTTCGCGAATCTCAGGGTGACTATCTGAAAAATGGCTGGATAATATTTTAAAGATATGAGGATCGTCAATTTTACCTAAGTTCCGGATGGCTTCTGTTCGAACGGTGATATCGGGATGATTCAAATTCTTTAGATAAAAAATCCGTTTTTCTTCTGTCATATAAAATCCCTTTTTCAATACCTGAAAATTTGCAATACATGTGCCAGAGAGATTCCTTAAAATATGTAATACCCCTAATTATTATATAAAATATTTGTAATCAACAACTTATAGCTTCTTTATAATTAATTTTTACAAAGACATTGGTGTATTTTTCGTCAGAGAACCAAGCTGATTTCAACACAATGGTACGAAAAACACTGCAACAAAAGTTGGAGTTAAACATTATAATATTTCTTATGGTAAAAGTGTCGCGGTATTCGGCATAATCAATTCGATGAAATCAAAAATATTTGTTTTACCAGATTATATTACCTAACAAACCATGAAGGGCTTTTCGAGTTTAATAGATTAGAGTTGAATTAGAGAATTGTATATGTTAGTTTTAAAAGTTTAAAAATTGAAGTGAGGTAGATGGACCGGCGTTTTTTTCTAAAGAATTTACCCTCAGTGGGAATCCTGTTTTTCGGAGTTAAAAATATCTTTAGCAGTATTCTTCCGGAATTATTTATACCTGGAAATGATTCTCATGACGTTTCCCAACTGACTATTGTGTCAAAAGGTACTGGCAGTGCCAAAATCCCCATTTGGTGGAAGAGTAAACTGGCTTATATTTCTGCATCGAGACTGGCAAAAAGTCTGGATTTTCATACCTTTTTTAATGATACTAAAAAGAAAACCGTATTATACTTTCCCAAAAATCAGGTAGTTGTTACTGCAAACAATGCGTTTGTGATTGTGGATGACGATGCTTTTCAAATGCCGGTACCTGCCCTGTGGAAAAATGGTGAGATTTATTTACCCGTTATTTATTTTGCTCCATTAATGAACCGCAGAACAACACTTCACTTAAATTATGATAAGGAAAAGCAAATATTAAGGGTACTGCAAAAAGATTTAAATATTAACGGTGTTTTGATTTCTGAAAAAGAAAACGGAACCGTGATCCGTTTCGATACTACCAAGAAATTTAGTGAAGGTGAAATTACCGCAGATATGCGATATGGTTGGCTGCATGTAGATTTTCTTGATGGCAAAACAGATAAACAACTGGCAAATCATACCCAGCCGGCAGGATTGGTAAAGCGGATTAAAACATTTCAATTTCCTGAGTTAGCAAGTATCGCATTTTATCTTTCCCGCGAACCGGTCTCGACTGAAATCTTAAGGAAACCTGAAAAAAATGAGGTATTAGTTGTCCTTCGTACAAAGGAGAACTTATCTGAAGATGAAATCGCTGAATTACGTGAGGAACAATCGGATGTTTATGAACCTTCTGAGGACATGAAACAGCAACTTGAGCAGGAGAGAAAAAAGTGGTTGATAGACACAGTTGTGATTGATCCGGGTCATGGGGGTAAAGACCCCGGAACAGTGGGTGTGCACAAAACCTATGAAAAGGATATTGTGCTTCCCATTGCAAAAAAATTAGGTAGCATTATTAAAGAAGAATTACCGGATGTTAAAGTGGTTTATACCCGAAAAACAGATAAATTTATACCGTTAAAACGTCGTACTCAGATCGCTAATGAAAATAATGGAAAAGTATTTATCAGCATACATGCCAATGCGATTGAAAACAGAAGAGCCAGTGGATTCGAAACTTATATTTTAGGTCCTGAAAAAGGAGAGATGGCGGCAAATGTGGTATTGAAAGAAAATTCTGTAATAAGCTTTGAAGATGCCAGTACTCGAAAGGAGTATCAGGGAATAAATCAAATTTTAGCGACCATGGCACAGAACGCTTTTTCGCGGCAGAGCGAATATCTTGCTTCGTTAGTTCAACAAAATATCCATAAAGAGGTTCGCAGTTTAAAATTGAAAAATCGGGGAGTAAAACAGGGTCCATTTTGGGTCATGGTTGGTGCAACAATGCCTAATATTTTAGTTGAAACCGGTTTCATTGATAATCCGTTCGACAATAAGATTTTGAGAACCGGTTCTTATCAGTATAAAATTGCACGGGGCATTTTTAATGGATTAAAAAAGTATAAGCAGGATTATGAAAATGCAATTTAATTTAAATTGGATTACCTGGGTTGGGGTTAAATTTGAACAATGATATTGTAATACACATTTAATGTGTGGATAATGATGCCTTCCAAGACTAATCAGAAATATGATAACCGTCCCGTTGGCGTGTTTGATTCCGGCGTTGGTGGCTTAACCGTGGTTCGAGAATTGATGAAAACGCTTCCCAATGAACAGATCATTTATTTCGGAGATACCGCAAGAATTCCCTACGGGAGCAAGTCCGAAGAAACCGTCCGCCGCTTTTCCCTGGAAGACTCCTTTTTTCTGCTGGATAAAGATGTAAAGATTGTGGTGGTAGCCTGCAACACCGCATCTTCAGTTGCAACAAATATGTTGTCCGATTTATTGGAAGTGCCGGTTACTGGTGTTATCCAACCAGGGGCTCATGCGGCAGCGGTTCGCTCGAGTAATAAAAAAATAGGGGTAATCGGAACGGCGGGAACCGTACGGAGTGGAAGCTATCGAAGAGAACTATTAACAATCGAAAGCAATGCCCATATTATTTCTCAAGCCTGCCCGTTATTCGTCCCTCTTGTGGAAGAGGGCTGGATTGAAGACGAAGCCACATACCTGATTGACAGGCGTTACTTGCAACC
>CAZVKP010000212.1:0-6256 GCA_964627635.1 uncultured Calditrichaceae bacterium
TGATCTGGTGGGTGCTAAAAATCTGCCCATTATCCACATAAAGAACCTGGGGGATGCCACGCTTAAGGATGGCTTTTTGCAGGGTGTTCTCCAAATAAGGGAGCTTTTCATGCCAATAAAATTGCGCATGGGGAACCAGGCGGGAGAAATCATCAATCAAAGCCACCAGATAAGTTCGCTTTTTGGCTTCGGGACGGTCAGGGTCCGGCAGATAAGGGCCGTACATCACATCCGATTGCCAGAGTTGGTTGGGGTGTTCGGCCTGAAATGAACGAAAGGATTTTTGGGTATTTTTGAGTTGTTTAGCAGTAAGCCCATGGTATTTAAAAATGCGATACAAACTGCTGGGTTTAATAAGTCCGGGCTCAACCATTTGATGGGCTTCCATGATCTGAATGATCTTTTTGGCGCTGCGGCGGGGTTCCTCCTGTTTAAGAAGAAAGGCCTTTTCCAGAATATCTTCCGGAATTTTTTGGGATTTGCCAATATCACAGCGACTTTTTGGTTTAAGAGCCTTAAAGCCTTTTTCTCGGTAGTCTTTGAGATAGCGCCGGATGGTGGATTCCCCCAGGGAGGTTTTCCTGGAAAAAGGCACCGAGAGGGTTTGCTTTACCATCCGCTTAAGCAATTCCCCTTTCACGCCCCATTCTAACTCCTCTGGCGCTAGAAAAGGCACAATCAGCCCGTATCGGAACAGGGCAATCTCTTCGCGTTTTTTCTCGTCCATAACGTGCTCCTTTTAAGGGCAAGATAAACAGATTTGCCTGAATAAACGAGGTATTGAATGTTGGTAATTTTATGGAAAATGGCAATCCGGGGCGTCAATGTCCATTACGGCGATAAAGTGAGAATAAAAAACAGCACTTTTAAAAAACAAGCAGGGCTTTTGTGGTATGCCTGGCTAAAAAGTAGTTCAGAAAACAGAACACATCCTCATTTTTGGGGTTGTTTTCCTCGACCAGGCATAGTGCGGTCCTGAAAAGTTCTTCTGCCAGGGACAAGAATCGCTTAAAGATAATGTTGGTCGTTAACAACGGCTCTGGTAAGGCATCAAAAGACTCCATCACCGGTGACTGGGGACTAAGGTTGAGCAGTTCCTTTCTGAGTACGGGTAAAGCCCCCAACGCCTGTCGCTTAAACCGCCGCAGCCAACGATATGCGGTTGACAAATCGATTGTAATAGCGGGAAACATCTTCCAGTTATATGGGTGTTTAATCAATAGGCTAACCAGCTCCTTAAGTTCATTGACCTGGTAACTTCTGTAGGCCAGAAGAAAAGAGGGCAAAACGTTGGTAGTATGGCCGCAGCTCATGCAGCGGACGCGCTGAATGCGAATGACACCTGGTAATGGCAATACTTTGCGTAGGTAGTATCCCCAGCGGATCAGGTGATGGTGTCCGCAAAAAGGACAGACTTTCAGATACAGATCATAGCGATTGACCAAAAAGGAAATCTAAGACTTGATATTTTCTGAAGATATTATAATAATAAATCCAATGTTTGTTTGTGTTTAAAAGTCTTCGGAAACCGCAGTCGGTCTTTTCCGGAGACTTTTTTATTTTATATCCCATTTTTAGAAAAGAATATAAAAAGAAATCGAATAAAATGAGAATATTTTTCTGCTCATTTAAAGTGGGAATTTTTGCAAAGGATTTGATCAAATAAAGTTAGATATTACATAAAGAGGCACAGGAACGGACAAGAAAATATCTACACGACTTGGAAGCTGATAGATTGCTCCATACATTTCGAATAACAGCTGGTTTACCATCCTATGCTAATCCTTTAGGAGGTTGGGAAGCCCCACATGTAGAACTTCGTGGTCATACAATTGGTCATTATCTTTCAGCATGTTCATTTATGTATGCGAATACCGGTGATGAGAAATTAAAACAGAAAGCAGAATATATTGTTCACGAACTCGCAAATTGCCAAAACGCATTAAATAGACAGGGGTATCTCAGTGCTTTTCCAGAGGAATTTTTTGACCGTCTTGAGGCTGGTAAAAGAGTTTGGTGTCCTTGGTATACAATACACAAAATTCTCGCAGGATTATTAGATGTTTATCAATACTGTGGTACTAAAAAGGCATTAACGATTGCAAATAAAATGGCTCACTGGGTTAAACATCGAACTGATAAACTTTCCCCTATTCATATGCAACAAACACTGGAAATGGAGTTTGGTGGTATGGGGGAGGTACTTGCTAATTTATATGCAATATCTGGTAATCCAGATCATTTAAAAATTGCAAAACGTTTTGATCACCAAAGAATATTAAATCCCCTAGCAAACCAATTTGATCGGTTGAAAAGCCTGCATGCCAATACTCAAATTCCCAAAATGATTGCAGCCGCTAGACTTTATGAACTTACCGGTGAAGACTATTATAGAGATGTTGCTAATTTTTCTTGGAATCAGATCACAAATGCTCGTTCTTTTGCTACAGGTGGAACAAGTAATTATGAGCACTGGAGAACTGATCCATATATATTGTCAAGCGAAATAAGTGTTGAATCCCAGGAATGTTGCTGCACATATAATATGTTAAAACTTACCAATCACCTGTTTCAATGGAATCCGAATGCTATGTATATGGATTATTATGAACAAGCTTTATATAATGGTATTTTAGCCACACAAGATCCTACTACTGGTATGATGATGTATTATGTTGCTTTAAAACCTGGTCATTTTAAAGTATTTAATACTCCTAATAATTCATTTTGGTGTTGCACAGGAACTGGATTAGAGTCTCACTCTAAATATGCGGAAAGTATTTATGCTTATGATGACGATGGTATCTATGTCAATCTCTTTATTCCGTCAGAAGTATTTTGGCAGGAAAAGGGTGTAAGAATACGACAAAAAACTGATTTTCCTCAAGTGTCAAAAAGCTTACTCACGGTAAAAACTGATCAACCCGTAGATATGGCCATGCGAATTAGGATTCCTAAGTGGATACAAGGCAATCCGTCGGTAAAAATAAATGGAGAAGCACAACCAATTCAGAATATTACATCACGTTATTTGAATATCTCGAGAACGTGGTTGAATAGTGATACAATAGAAATCTCTCTACCAATGGGCTTACATTTATCCAGAATGCCGGACAATCCTAATTTGGCTGCAATTATGTATGGACCTCTTGTTCTCGCTGGAAAATTAGGGAATAAAAAATTAACTAAAGACATGGAATACATAAAAGATCAAAGAGCGCAACACGAAGCACCTTCAATACATGTTCACGAGTTGTCTGTTGATGGCGAACCAGTAAATCAATGGATTGAACAGATTAGCGATAAACCACTAAAATTTAAGACTAAAAATGTTGGACGGCCAAGGGATATTGAATTAGTTCCGTTTCATACTTTATTTCATGAACGATATAATATTTACTGGCAGCTTAATTCCTGAATTTAAAATATTATAATATTATTTAATCGTATAATTATAAAAACATAATGGAAAAGTAAAATGAAAATAAAAAATTTATCACGTAGAAAATTTTTAAAAGGTATGGGAGTGGGAGCAGCGGGAGTGACCTCTTATGGTTTTTTCTCACGGATACCGGCAAAACTTCAAGAAAATGAAACTAAGAAAGAAAAAACCACCTCTTTGATTGAGGAAGGAAATCTTTCTCTTAATACAAAAGAGCTTCATTTAAAACTACTAAAATCAACTCATACAATAGTTTCTTTGTCACCAGAAAACTTGGATTTTACATTTGTTCCAACTGATCGGCTGGATGAACGTTTACAAAATAAGTACTATCATTTAGGGGATTTTCGTATTCGGTTAAAATATAGCGGAAATGAATGGAAAGAATTTTCTTCCGCGGAACATCAAATTGTACACAAGAAAGGTGCGAAAAGAGGAAACAAGGTAGTAACAGACTTCTCATCACTTTTTGAGCAAGAATTTCCAATTACGTTTAAGAGAATTTGGAGTGGCGACAATCAATATCTTTGTCTACGTTTTGTGCTAATAAACAATGGTACCCGTAACCTAGAGATAGGAGCCTTTGGGACGGCAATGGCTTTTAATAATATTTTGACTGACTATACACTAGATGATTCTCACGAAAAAGGTGTGTTTGTTGACCCATATATCGGAGGTGATTTTGGATATGTGCAAGTTACCCGATTAAATGGTTCAGGACCTGTACTAATAATTATTCCTGAAGATAACACAAACTTTGAAGCATATCCGCAACTGAAAGATGAACCGACAAAAAGATGGGTAGCTTTTGAGGGTTTTTATGAGTGGATGGTTCATTCAAAGGCATATACCGAAAACGAATGGAATTTAGCTGAGCAATGGAATCCAGCTACATCAAAAATTTTAAAAGCTGGAGATTCAGTATCTTATGGATTCAAATTATTATTAGCACCGGCTATTGATAAAATTGAATCTACACTTATTGCGCAGGGACATCCTGTAGCTGTCGGAATTCCGGGTTACATTGCTGAGATGGATGAAGCTTTTCGTCTAATTTTAAAGACCAAAATGACTATTAAGGATATTACCATAACCCCAAACGATAGTATGGATGTAAAGCCGACTGGCAGATTTCTAAAAAGCAATGGAAAAGAGTTTGAAGTAATAGGGCTAAAGGAAGGAAGAAGTAGATTAACTATTACTTATAATAATTCAAAGCAGCAACATATACATTATTATGTAATCCCCTCTCACGAGCAACAAATTAATAAACTTGCTCAGTTTCATGAAAGATATCAGTGGTATACAAATCCGTTAGATAAATTCGGAAGAACCTTTTCATATATTTCATATGATCGTGCTAACCATTCAAAAATATTGAATGAGTATCGTGTATATATATCTGGGTTGAGTGATGAACCTGGAGCGGGTCCCAATTTATTAATGGCTATGAAAAACTTAATGAACCCGGAGTATGAACAGGTTCAACATTTAGAAAAATATGCTAATGAGACACTTTGGGGGAAATTGCAGTATCAGGATAATTTTGGTATTAGGGCAAGTCTGTTTTATGGTCCTAAACCTTACTATCTGTGGGATGAGGACCGTACGAGAACAACATGGCGTGCTTACAATTATCCTCATCAAGCAGCAATTTATTGGGTATTATATCGTCTTGCCCGTAACTACAGGGGCTTAATCCAAAAAAGATCTTGGGAATGGTATCTTGATAAAGCTTATAAAACAGGATTAGCAATGAAAGAGCACTGTGGTAAGGATGACTTTCTTTTCCTATCCCAATATGGTCTCATGGTCGGAAGCGTATATTTAGAAATTTTGAAAGATCTCCAAAGAGAAAGTTGGCAAGCAGAAGCTAATGAATTTGAAAGTTATATGCGATCTAGAGCTGAAATATGGAGATCTTTGAAATTTCCCTATGGTAGTGAGATGCCCTGGGATTCCACTGGGCAAGAAGAAGTTTACACATGGTGTAAATACTTTGGATATGAAGAAAAAGCAAAGACTACTATAAATGCAATTTTAGGATATATGCCAACGATTCCAAATTGGGCATACAATGGGGCAGCCAGACGGTATTGGGATCCGAAAACCTATGGTAGAATGGATGAATGGATTAGAAATGTACAACATTATGGTTCAAGTTTAAACGCAATTCCTATTCTTCATGCATTCAGGGAGAATCCGGATGATCTATACCTTCTTCGGATTGCTTTTGGTGGAATATTCGGTGTCCTAACAAATATTGATGATGTAGGTCATGGTTCAATGTCGTTTATCCCAGATCCAGTTTTAATGAAGCACGATCCTTATTCTTCTGATTTTGGTCAAGCATTTTATGGTTATGCTTACAACAGTGGAAGCTATTTATTGAAACATCCTGAGTATGGGTGGATAGTATTTGGAGGTAAAATTAAAAAGGATGGAGATACAATAGTATTAATTCCAACTGATGCATTTCGAAAAAGAGTTTTCCTGGCTTCAGTTGGATTATTTGCATTCCTTGAAAGTGGTGCTTTTAGGTCGGTTAGAATCTATAATAATTTTAAAAAAATTTCATTCGAATTCGAACCGTCTGACAATTATACGAAAGTAGCAAGGCTAGTAATAGAATCAAATGTTAAAAAATTAAAAATTGAGTATATACCATCTTCTGAGAAGTTTCGTCTTAATCGCGGTGCCTTTGAAATATCTCTGGAAACCGAGCCGAGAAAAATAAGTATTGAAGCCAAAAAGAAATATAAGTAGACTTTAATAAGTGGATTTGAAAAGAGTCAGATGTAACGCTTATACTTT
>CAZVKP010000213.1:0-6245 GCA_964627635.1 uncultured Calditrichaceae bacterium
AACCCACAATCAGACTTAATTTTGCAGTTAAAATTGCCGCAAGAGTTGCGATTGTTATATTAACTGTGGTATTGCCTATTACAATACTAATAAGCAACTGGCGCGGCCAGTTCATTAGTTTACTCACCCGAAACGCTGATTTTTGAGAAGAAGTTTTAAATTTTTCCAAATGGGCGGGTGTTAATGAAAAATAAGCAATTTCTGAACCCGAAAAAAAACCGGATAAAAATAATAAGATTGCAAATCCGATCACATAAAGCGATATTTCGATTAACAATTTAAGTGTAAAAGCTCCCTATTGATTATACTGGTAAAATTAAGTTAGAAATATAATTTTTTATTTAAACCAAATCCAATAATTTTGTATAGAAATCTTATCAGAAATTTCAAACAACTTTCAATTAACCATTTGAATTTCTTGTATTAAGGTTGAAAATCCAAATATTCCATAAACCGAAAATTATAAACGCTCCTTCCCCCAGAACTCTTCCAAATAGTGGTCTTCCATTTCCCGCATTCGGGTTCGCTCATCAGCACTTTTATCATCATATCCTTTGATATGAAGCAGACCGTGAATGATGAGTCGGGCAATTTCGCTTTCAATCTCAATTTGATATTGGGATGCCTGCTTTTGGGCGCTATCATAGCTTATATAAATTTCAGCCTCTGTTTCTTTAGCAGTTCCCAGATTAAAACTGATGACATCTGTATAGGAATCGTCGTTTAAATAATCTCGGTGTAATATTTTTAAATATTCATCATTCACTAGTACTATATTAAGATCGCCGGGTGGCAGCTTCAATGAATCCACAACATTTTGGATAAGGGAATTATATTGTGTGAGCGAAAAGTCTTTTTTTCGACTATTATTGAATTGTCGAATCTTAACTTTTTTCTTTTCCATTGTCCTTATCACCTGCTAAAGCAGTGACGGGTTTTGATTCATCCGCGTTATTCTTGGACTGAAATTGAGCATTCACTTTAGTGGTTTGTTTCTTGTTCTGTTTGTTCTTCAGTTGACTCTCTCTTTGTTTGGCAGTCGTTTTTTGTTTTGCTTTTTCTTCTTCCGAATCCTCCTTCGGGTATTCAACACGGATATGATGTATTCCCATTAATACAGGTATAAACGCATCTTTAATCTTATTCAACTCCCGTAACGTTAAATCGCACTCATCCAATTCATTTTCCCGGAATCTTTTCTCAATTAACTCTTCTACAAATGTACTTATGCGTTGTCTATTGGGATTAGCCAATGTTCTGGTTGCTGCTTCAACTGAATCCGCAAGCATGACAATGGCTGTTTCTTTGGATTGCGGTTTTGGTCCGGGATATCTAAAATCGCTTTCCCTAACGTCCTTTTTCTCCCTGGTTTCCATAGCTTTATGATAAAAATAGGTCATTAAATTTGTCCCATGATGTTCGGGAATGAATTGTTTTACCGCCCGGGGTAAACCATAATCATCTGCCAGTTTTAATCCGGCTTTCACATGTTTGGCAAGAATCAGAGAACTCATGGTGGGGGTCAGCTTCTCGTGTTTATTTGATGTATCTGCCTGATTTTCCACAAAATATTCAGCACGCTGCATCTTTCCAATATCGTGATAATAACACCCCACTCTCGCAAGTAAAGAGTTGGCTCCAATTGCTTTTGCCGCCGACTCTGCCAGGTTCCCCACAATAATGCTATGATGAAAAGTTCCCGGTGCTTCAACTGATAATCGTTTCAAAAGCGGATGATTCATATCGGATAACTCTAAAAGCGTAATATCCGTGGTAACATCAAAAAACCGCTCGAAAATACCAATTAATAAAAAGACGGCAGTCGGTGTCATTATTGCATTGGGAATCTGGTAAAACGCCAAATTTTGAAACATTGTCTTAAACGATTCAAAATGAATAAAACCATAACTAAAGTTCACAAAGGCATAACCTAAGATAATAAAAAGGATTGCCTGAAACATTTGCCCACGATTACGAATTTTTTGGACTGAAAATAAGGCAATAACTCCAACCACAAATGACATTAAGGTGAAATAAAAATTACTGCCCAACGCAGCTCCCAATACCATGCTGATGATAATTGTCCCGTAAAATGCGATTGAGGCATCTAAAAGCATCGATAGCAACATGGGACCTAAAATAACGGGTATAATTAGATAATGCCACTGAAGCACATTATCGATTAACATGGCGATAAAAAACTGTATAGCAAATACGGTTGTGATCATAAGTAAAATTTTGTTATCGGCAAACACCCTGGGTTTATAGTAAAACAAATAAAAGCCTATCAAGAAGACCATCAAAATACCCAGGAGGTATTCTCCCACATAAAACAAGAAATTATTCCAACCCTGTTGTACCGCCCCCCGTTCTCTTTGCGCTTCTGCCAATGATTGTAATTTCATGAAAATATCTTCAGTAATTATTTCATGATTATCCACAATGCGCTGGTCTTGATGAACAAAACCACTGGTGGGTGGGACTTCTCGCAATGCTTTATCTTTGCGGGTTTTTGTTAATTCTTTATCATAAATTAAATCCGGTGTTAAAAATGCAGATACAAAGACTGATGCGAGATTGTGTGCGGGAGAATCCTTGGAATATTTTTGCGATATAAAATTTCGTACTTTGTTCCTGGCTTCGGAAATACTGAATATCTCGCTAAATTCAGCTTCTTCTTCAACCCCATTATCAATAATGGTAATTTCATCTTCCTCAAAGGTATCTTTGGGTACATTCAATATACCTTGCTTATTAACGAGTTCAAAACCCTGCATAAGGCTATTTTGAAATTCATCAAGTTTTTCGGATTCATAGAGTCGGAAAAGTTTTTCTAACTCATCAAGTGTAATATTTACATTGTATTTAACAAACACTTGTTTACTCAGACTATCAATTTTTGCGCTGGTGTCGAGCTTATCCTCATTTCCCTGGTTGGATTTGGATTTTTCATCCAATTTTTGGAAGAAATGCGTAATTTCGCTGAACAAATTCTTAAGCTTTAGCTCTTGCACTTCCCCCGGTTTGGACTTTTGCACGAATACAGGAGGTACTCTTAGCCAGGCTTCTCTGCGTTCCTTCTCTAATTGGTCTCCAGATTTAAGAACCGGAAATGTAAATGGGGCAATAATTTCCTCCCTGGCAACACTTCCCACTGTTAAATTACTGTATTCAAAAGGGCGTTCGCTGGGTAACATTAACACGATAACAATGATTAGCACTAAAGCCATTGAAGCCTTCGCTAAAAAATTGTCCAGCGGCACACCCAGAAATTTCTTTCTTTTTAAGGAATTAAGAAATTTATTGTATTTAATTTTAATCTGCGTCATTTAACCATCCCAAATTTTGATTGAATAACTAATATAATCATAAAAATAATTTAGAAAGATATTGATTTTATTAAAAACCAAAACATAGAATAATTAAAATAGTTCATCAATATCAAGTAATTTTTGATCATTTGGTATTTTTTTAATAAGAATAAAAGTAATACCTAATCTTATTTTTCAAAAGTTCAATAATATGCAATTATCCAGGAATCATATTTTTTTGGAAATAAATATTTTCGCACTCTACAAAAACGATGTTGCACCCATTTTGTTTCCTTCACATAAAGATTAACGGCATTAATTCCCCTTACTTGAAAATTAGTCACACTCCCTATTTTAATTTAATGTTTGAGTTTTCCTGACATTTTATGACCTATCGACCGTATTGTAAATAAGTCAGCCTATTTTAGAGTCCAACTCAAACCTATCGATATTTAGTAATCAGTAATTCAAAGAATAATAATTATTATAAACCGAGTCATAATTTGGGACACATGTTTATTTGACCAATAAATAGTTGACACTTTTCCAAGTTTTTCTTTATATTAGATTTATAACAATTATTAGGAGGATGCTTAAATGAGTTACGCCAGCTTAGGAGATATGTTCAAAGGTGTTAGTGAAAGATTTCCGGATAAAACAGCCTACATGTTTAAGGAACAGGGGCAATACCAATCAATATCCTTCAAGGAAGTTCAGAACCACGTGGCTCAATTAGCTGCCGGTTTGAAAAAACTTGGTGTAAAAGGTAAAGATAAAGTTCTTGTATTATCCGAAAATCGACTTGAATGGGCAATTACCGATTATGCAATTTTAAGCCTTGGTGCTGTTACGGTTCCTATTTATCCAACTTTACTACCTTCCCATATCGAATTTATCATTAATAATTCGGAAGGCGAAATTCTATTTGTAAGTAATAAACACCAATTGGAAAAAATCCATGAAATCACAGATAAATTAAGTAAACTTAAAAATATTATCTTAATAGAGGGAGATCCCTCCGACGACGCGTTTTCCTGGAAAGACCTGATGTCAAAGGGCAAAGAATACCTGGAGAAAAATCCTGATACCATCGATAAATCACTTAGCGAGATTGGCAGAGAAGATCTGGCAAGCATCATTTATACATCAGGAACCACCGGCGTCCCCAAAGGCGTTATGCTGTCTCATGGCAATTTTCTTTCGAACGTAGAAGGCGCCTTAGAAGTCCTGCCGGTTGATGAAACAGACACCTTTTTATCCTTTCTACCATTATCACATGTCTTTGAGCGCATGGCAGGACATTTTCTACCAATGCATATTGGCGCAACTATTGCGTATGCAGAAAATATTGAAACGGTCGCAGAAAATTTGAAAGAGGTACAACCGACAGTGATGACAAGTGTACCCAGGTTTTTTGAGAAGGTGTATGGAAGGGTTCTGGACTCATTGGAAGAAGGATCCGCTGCAAAAAAGAAAATCTTTCTGTGGGCAATTGATGTTGGTAAAAAAGCGAATTTATATAAACAAAAAGGATTACCGCTAAAAGGCACTTTAAAATATCAGCATAATATTGCAAATAAACTGGTTTATTCCAAATTAAGAGAGCGCGTGGGCGGAAAAATTCGTTTCTTTGTATCCGGAGGCGCTCCGCTTTCCCGTGAAATTGCTGAGTTTTTTAATGCGGCTGATTTACTTTTATTAGAAGGGTATGGGCTTACCGAATCGTCTCCTGTTATTACCGTTAATCAAATAAATAATTTTAAGTTTGGTACGCCCGGTTTACCCCTGCCAAACCTGGAGGTTGCAATTGCAGAAGATGGAGAAATTTTGACACGAGGACCACATGTCATGAAAGGTTATTACAAGAATGATGAGGAAACCAAAGAGACAATAGATGATGAAAATTGGCTCCATACCGGGGATATTGGCTACATCGATAAAGACGGGTTTTTATATATCACAGATCGTAAGAAAAATATAATTGTTACCTCCGGGGGGAAAAATATCGCTCCGCAGGCTATCGAAAACTTATTGATTACTTCCAAGTATATCGACCAATCCGTAGTGATGGGTGATAAAAGAAAGTATTGCTCTGCTTTTATTGTGCCGAATATGGAAAATCTTAAAATCTTTGCAGAGCAAAATAAAATTTCTTATGATACCGAAAATGAGCTCACGGAAAATCCCAAAATAGGATCATTAATAAGAAATGAAATCGATTCCGTTTCAGTGGACTTAGCCAGTTACGAAACGATTAAAAAATTCAGAATTTTAAAAGAGCCATTCACTATTGAAAATGGCGAATTGACACCGACCCTAAAAGTAAAAAGAAACGTAGTTGAACAAAAATATAAAAAACTTATCGATGAAATGTACAAAGGAGAAGAAAACATCTCTTAAATTTCTATGGGGAAAATTAAAGTTTATCCACCGGTTAAAATCTTCGCTGCTGTGACTTATCAGCAAGACATCGATATTCCACAAGTATATAATAAAATCAAAGAGATTCTGTCTTCAATTGATCTGATTTCCGATGAATATGATTTCTCTCTGTTCACAGACTATTATTCCGCGGAAATGGGAGAGAATTTGAAAAAGCATTTTATCGCTTTTAAAGAGCTGAAGCAGGCAGAGATTTTACCTGACCTAAAAATTGCCAGCAACAGCATAGAAGAACAGTTTTGTGAGAATGATAATCGCTCTGTAAATATCGATCCGGGTTACGTTTGTCATGCAAAAATAGTACTCGCAAGCTCAAAAGACTTTGCACATCGAATTTATCTCAATCGCGGGATTTTTGGTGATGTGCATTTATATTATCGTGCCGGAAAATTCCATCCAAATGAATGGACATATCCCGATTACAAACAACCTGAGATTTTAAAATTCTTCGAACAGCTACGCAAACAATATTTAAATCTACTAAAAGAATTG
>CAZVKP010000214.1:0-6201 GCA_964627635.1 uncultured Calditrichaceae bacterium
ACCGGGTGGGTTCACCGGCATGGGGTCCGGAACCAATAATGTAATTTTTCTTTTCATCCTTGTGTGATACCAATTGGTAGCCGTTTAACCATTTATAAGTATATTCCGGTTGTTCCCACCATCTAAATGGCTCAAATAAGAATGCGGTAGCTTCATATCCCATAAAATAGGCTCTCAAATTACGATAATTTGGTTTAGTTCTGAAATTAAATAAAGCAGTATTACCGGGAGCCGGAACCACCGGTCCTTGCAATAAGGTGTGTCCCACTGCCGATGGGGGTATCCCATGAATCCCAAATTGCGGTTCACCGGGACTGCTGTTATATGAGTAGCTCATCTGAAGCACCGTATCACATCCAACCAGATCGTTTTGATAACCACCTATATCCGAATCTGACCAGATGCCCAAAAATGTAGAATCGATCTGTAAACCGGATTTGTTGATCAGGCGGTAACGTTTGAAAATGCCTTGTCCGGTGGGCGCATATTTTTGATTATATGCCCAAATGGTAACCTGCAATTCCAAACCAATGGGTTCTGAATTAAATCTTTTTTGTACCAGTTCTTTATTGAGATCATTACAAGCAAACCAAATTACCTGATCCGCACCGGCAATGCCAGGTGTGTCGGTTCCCGGATCCCATTGTCCATTCTGATTCTCATCAACGAAAGGCGCTCCCAGATCTCCCGGCCATTCCTGCCAATCCTTTTCATACTGATCAATTATGGTTGCGATGTTTTCTTCGCTTATGCCATCTTCTCCAAACCTACGTTTTGCTTCTGTTAAAAGATCGGGATCATTGAGCGTCAGCGTTTCCCAGTCCTGCCGAATTCGATAAATCCGTACCCGGGGATTTTCAGTATCTACAGGCACCGGCTCGGTTGTGGGAGTTCCCGGGGAAATTATCCATCCCGGTTGTACGCCGGAAGAAAAGGTAAAGCCATTCGCTCTTAAAACAGTTGAATCAGGCTCTTCTCTATCCTGAACAAATCCTCCCCATAAAAATCCATCCCGAAAAATAACATTGCCTGTTTCTTTCGGATACCAGGTACCGTAAAAACCCCGGGGAGAACGACCGGATTCACCATTATACCAGCTCCAACCGGAAAAATTACCGATATTGATTAATGCGTGAATAGGGCGATCCGTTAAAGTGCCTGGCGGTAGTTCCGATTTCAAAAATTGCTTAAATTTTTCCTGACCGAAAAGTGAAACTTGCATTAAAACAAATACAACTAAAGAAGATAAGATAAACCTCAAAATTCCCTCCGAATTTTCCTTATCGCAACAAAACCATTTTATGTGTTTTGGATTTAAAATTAATCTGCATATTGAGAAAATAAATTCCGGAAGCCAATTGCTTCCCGGCATCATTGGTACCATCCCAGGATAAATGATATTCACCTGCAGGCATTTTTCCCCGTTTTAAGGTTCTGACCTCTTGTCCCAATGTATTATAAACAGATAGATTTACAAATACCTCACCCGCTAATTCAAAAGAAATTCTGGTGGAATTGTTGAACGGATTCGGAAAATTGGGCGGAAATGAAAATCTTTGTGGAATCTCAGGTTCATGTGTTTCTGTAATAACCAAATCTCCAGTGACTAAATCAAAATAATTTTGACGAACATAAATCGCAGTGGACTTCAGGCGTGCAAGTGACAGCAAGCGGTCGCCTGGCTGTTCCAAATCCATCGCTCCGATTAGGGCAATAACAACCTCCTGGCTGTCGCCGGGCTGCATGGTAAAAGGTCCGCTGGGTAAAATGATTTTTCGATCTCCCGGAGAAAAGTTATCTCCCACCCCATCAACATCCCCCACAAGCGTGCTGGGATTTCCATTTAATGGAAATTTAGTAATCCGGTGTTTGTATGGACCAGCTCTGTGTTTGTAAGGTGTAAGCGTTTCATCAGGGAGATAACCATTCAACCAATTGTACAGAATGGCAGCAAAGTTAAATTCAGGAAAAATGTCCATTTCCGGGAAATATGGTGTAGAATAACCAAACGAGGTCAATGGCAAATTCTTATAGCCGGAGATTATTCTGAAATTAAAAAACGCCGCATTACCATCCGAGGGTACTATAGGGCCCTGGAGCAATTGGTAGCCCACTGCCGGCTTTTTTACATCCGGCGAATTTACGCCTGTATCACTTTCATAGCAGTATCCAATTTCATAGAGTGAATCACAACCCGCCAGATCATCGGCAAAATCTATTACATCGGGATCTGACCACTGCGCCACAAACATGGAATCGATCTCCCGACCGGATTTATTGATGAGTAAATAGCGTTTAAATATCACATCACTTAATTCAACGTCATCCGAATCATAACCCCACATGGTGATCTGTAATTCAATACCCAAAGGTTCGGTATAAAAAACTCTATCGGTTAATAGTTCATTTGCATCGTTCACCACCAGCCAAATTACCTGATCTGCGTTGGCTATTCCCGGGATATCCGTACCGGGGTCCCAGTGTCCATTTTGATTGGTATCATAAAAAGGTGCCACCAGGTCTCCCGGCCACTCTGCAAAATCTGTTTGATATTGTGCGACTACCTGCTCTGCCATCTCGGTTGTCACCGAATCTTCGCTCACCTGATTCAGTAATGCGGCATCTCTGATAATATCCGGATCATCCGGTTCAATCTCCCGCCAATCTTTTCGAATGCGATAAATCCGGGCTTGGGGTGTATCCGGCGGTACCGGCAGCGGCGGATTTATGCTGTCCCCCGGGGTCTCGATCCATCCGGGTTGGGTGCCTGCCTGATACATTTGTCCGCCCACCCGAAGTTTTGTCCATTCTTCAGCGGAGGGGACCATCCCACCCCAAAGCAAGCCGTCTTGAAAAATCAGCGGTAAATTCTCATCAGTATAATAAACACCACTCAAAACATCCGGGGAAACCGCAGATTTTCCATCGTGATATATCCAGCAGGAAAGATTACCGATGTTGATCATGGATTGGGTAACTTTTTGTCCGGGATCCGTCTCGTGCTGAACATTTTCAGAGTTGGTGCTCTTCTCTCCCGCAAGGAGCACCGAAAATAAGAAGATGATAATTAAAAATGTTATTGTTCTCATCTTACCAACACCATTTTACGGGTTTTTAAGTTATTGTTTATTTTCATTCTGATCAGATACACGCCGGAGGGTAATTCCTTTCCAAGATCACTCTTACCATCCCAGGTGAACTGATAATTGCCGGCAGCTTTTTCCTGCTTTTCTAATAAAGTTCTCACTTCCTGTCCCAGAAGATTATAAATCTTTAGTTGAACCTCCTCGCGCTGTGGCAGATAAAATTCAATGGTGGTCTCCGGATTGAAGGGATTGGGATAATTTCCGATTAAAACAATTCTTTGAGGTTGAACCTGTTTATTGTTCTCCAAACCACTGATCTCTTGCAGTTCAAAATCCATCAGATAGAGACCGTCTTTACCATCGGACTCATATTCAATCCTGGTTTTCACTTTTCCGGCGGACCAGTCGGTGGTTGCAATTTGAATCATGTTATTTTCCGGAATGGTTACGACACGCCAGTTTTCATCGCCGGGGGGTAAAATTGAAATTTGGTTTACCGAAAGATAGGTAGGAACCGACGCGGATATGTTTAACGTGTCTCCGACCTTCGGCTGGTCATTCAATAATTCCATACCCACAAAAACATAATCGGCGTCATAGGGATAATATCGCCAGGGATTGGGATTGTAATAACCCTGGCTGTCCGGATAGGTAAATTCACTGCTCCACCACACCGGCTCAGGGTAATCCGTGCCGGTCAGCATCTCCCGCCACTGCTCATCGGTCAGACGATTATCGATCGGCTGCTCAAATTCGTAGTAAGCATAGGCAGCACCTTTGGTAATGAACAACTCACCACCAATTTCATTGACCACGTAAATGGATAAGGGATAACCGACGCCTTCCTCCAATGCCTGTCCGGAATTGGGATCGGTATGAACGTCTGCGACAACCGGCATTTGTAAAGAATCGGCGGGTTCAAAAAATTCGAATTCCACACCGTCTTCAAAATTGGCAAGCGTTTCCAGCTTTTCACCGATGTTATGAATGGTTTTATATTCACCAACGGTTAACGGCTGATTGCTCAATTCTTTTTCCGAAATGGTTTTCAGCCTGAGCAGTAAATTTTTCAACCGGATGAGCTTTTGTTCGGAGAATGATGTCAACAGATTGAAGTTATTCAAACCGACCCGGGTATATTCGGTCAAGGCTGCCAGCCTGGCATACACGAATGGATTAGGCTCCACAAATCCCTGCTGAGCAGGATATTCCGGCGGTATAGTCACCCAAGTTTGACTTTGTTTCACATACAGAATGGTATCGTGACGGAGTTCTCCCCAGGACGCCAATGCTGCCGCCAGGTCTTTATGGATCCAGGCAATATTTTGCATATAAGCAGGATACCCCTCTCCCTTCTCAAAAAGCATCGGCATTAATGTATAAAGCCAGTTCCAGTAAAGGGTTTGCACCCAGGCAGAATCCGGTTGCGAAGCAATGTAATTTTTCATTTTATTCAATTGGTTTTCGTATCCCGGATAATCAAACGTGCCAATCTCCCGCAATAACTCTTCGGCTTTTTTCGAACCAAGTGTAGCCATCACATCCAGACCCTTGGGCATTAATCGACCATCGACATGGGGATATACCACCTGATCCAGAATGTAGGAATCGGGCACGAAACGTTGTCCCATAAACCGCCATCCTTTAGGAGCAAAGGTGGTTATTTTTGGTCCCGGTAGTCCCTGTGCCTCAGAAATGAATTGATTCAGCAAATTGGTATCAGCAATCGCTTCCGGTGTGAGGGAGAAAAAATTCTCACCATAAACCTCCCTGGCAATTTTCAGGTAATTATAAAAATGGATATCATCCGCCCTGCCCACAAAGAACACCGTGGGTAAATAGAGGCTTTCCCACAATTCAAAAAGACTTTGTGACTCAGCAGAGAGGGTGGCAATCGCTTTAACATCGAGTAATGCAGCTAAAGTTATTTTTCTAATAAATTTCATGTCAAGCCGTTCAAGGGCAAAGGTCATTTTCCCAAACCACATCATGGTCTTGAAATATCTGCTAAGGGTATCGGTTTGGGTATAATGTCCTCGGACTTTAAACTGGGAATAATCATCTCTATACTTGAATATTGGTGAGAGTGAAAAACCCGCTTTATTTTGAATCAGCTCAATTTCAGCCTGTACCAACGAATCCACAAAACCGGGAATCGGGATGGTCTCATCCAGGAAATACTTCCCCACCGTAAAAAATGCGGTGTTTATTTTTGCCGCTTCACGGACCAAGGAATCGGACGATTGCTGATACGTTTGAATGGAATATTCCTGAAGCTCATTGGTCAACTGAACAAGCTGATCGTAAAAATAGCGCTGCTCGGAATATTTCAGCAATCCGTTATAAATAAGATGATAGGTATGCAGCAGCGCATCTGTGGTGACAAATATGGGGATATCCCGGTCTTTGCACTCCTTGTAGATATCGTATATTTCGTAGTAGCCGGTATATTGGTTGTCTGTTCTGCCGGGTGTGACAAAAAAACCGTTCTGCTGAAGCGCCCGGATTTGTTCCTCCGTAAAATCAAATTGCTGAAAATTCAGGATTTTGGAAGTATCTATATCGAACAAATCCATGTCCGGTTCAATCTGCACTGAATAAGGATGATAGGTGCCGAAACGGGTTTCAATATCCGTTTTGATATCCGCAACCATTTGGGGGAAAAGCGAGTTCACGAATATTAACAAAATAATTAAAACAAATGAGGCGGGTCTGAATAAGGTATGCATCATTCCTCCCAGGTTATTCTTAAAAATACAATTCCTTAGATTGGATTTCCAATGGGAAATTCCAGTCTATTTAAATCATCTATTCATTAAAAACGATTCTATCTCAAAATCGTTTTAAATAGCAAGCAGATATCGCATCAACAAGAGTCCGTGGGAGGAGTCAGACGAATTTTCAACATCCTTATTCGTTAGGTTGTAATATAATTCTCAAATTTTAAAATATCAATGATAATTTACATAATATCGTCAGCTACTTTTCAAAATAAACACTAACAAACAAAACTGGTAAGAGAACATTTTAAAATCGATCCATACCTGCCAATTATTCGTTTAGTATTGCTATTCACCTTCCCGGAAGCTGAGAGCTTCCGGGAAGGTCAATCACC
>CAZVKP010000215.1:0-6140 GCA_964627635.1 uncultured Calditrichaceae bacterium
CAGTGGAGAAATCAGGTGGATTGGCTCGACGCCTGAGTTCACCTGAAGGACCTGAGATTTTTCCCAAATTTTCGCCAGATGGGAATTTTATTGCTTTTACCGGAAATTATGACGGCAATTTAGATGTATACCGTATGCCAGCCAGCGGTGGAGTACCAAAAAGACTAACCCATCATCCTGAGGAAGATTTAGTTGTTGACTGGTATCCGGCTGGAGATAATATCTTGTTTAGGTCCCAGATGAAAAGTCCATCGTATCGCTTTAATAAATTGTTCACGCAATCTATTCAGGGGGGATTGCCGGAACAACTTCCCCTGGCATATGGCGAATTGGCAAGTTTTAGTCCCGATGGCAGTAAAATCGCCTTTCAGATCATTTCCCGTGAATTCCGTACCTGGAAGCGATATCGGGGTGGAATGGCAAGTGATATCTGGTTATATGATTTTTCAACTAATAGCTCACAAAAAATAACTGAATTTAAGGGAACTGATGCTTTTCCAATGTGGCACCGGAATACCATTTATTTTGTTTCTGATCGGGATGAATATGAAAAAAAGAATATTTGGGCGTATGATGTGCCAACCGAAGAAGTGCGTCAGATAACGACTTTTACCGAATATGATGTTAAGTGGCCAAGTATCGGTCCGGACGCAATTGTATTTGAAAATGGCGGTCAACTTTATGTTTTGGATCTTGTTTCACAAAAATATAATGAAGTTCAGGTGAGCGTACCGTCAGATCTTCCCCGGATTCGAAATAAAAAAGTACAAACATCCAAGTATATCGAAAATTTTTCCATTTCACACGATGGGAAGCGGGCGATTTTTGAAGCCCGGGGTGACGTATTCACGGTTCCCGAAAAACATGGTGATGTTAGAAACCTCACAAAATCGTCCGGTATAGCGGAACGTTTTCCCGCGTGGTCTCCGGATGGAAAATCCATTGCCTATTTTTCGGATAAAACCGGCGAGTATGAACTGTTTATTCGCACACCTAAACATAATGGGGATGAGCGGCAAATTACCCAAAATGGATCTGTTTTCCGTTATCAGCCTGTCTGGTCTCCCGATAATGAAAAAATTGCTTTCAGCGATAAAAGCGGTAGTCTTTATGTTTTAGATGTTGCGGACGGGACACCCCGCCTGGTAGATAAAGATGATATTACAGAGATTCATAATTACGCTTGGTCGCCGGACAGCCGCTGGTTAACCTATTCGAAACACATGAAAAATACTCAGGGAGCAATATTTTTATATAATGTTGAAAAAAATACCAAACATCAGGTGACAAGTGATTTTTACCATGATATAATGCCGGTATTCGGGCCGGAAGGAAAGTATTTCTATTACTATTCCAATCGTCATTTTACGCCGGTTTATGGTGATATGGATGCCACCTGGATTTATCCCAATTCCACGGAAGTCTTTGTGGTAACACTTAGGGAAGATTTGGATTCTCCAATGGCACCGCTGAGTGATGAAGTTGCAATTGAAGAGGAAAATGAGGAAAAGAAAAAATCCGATAAAAAGGAAGAAAAAGATAAAGAAAATGATGGAAAAGCGGAAGCGGTAGAAATTGATTTCGAAAATTTTGAAGAGAGATCGGTAAAGGTACCGGTGCAGGCAGGCAATGTAGGACCGCTCAAAGCGGTAAAGAATAAAGTTGTCTTCTTGCGCTTACCGGCTGCCGGGGCTGTCGAGCCCGGAAAACCTTCCGGTACGTTGGTTTATTATGATTTTGAAGAACGTGAAGAGAAGACCATCATTGATGGTATTAATACATTTGATCTTTCTACAGATGGCAAAAAAGTGATTTACAAAAGTAAAAACAGTTATGGTATTATCGACTTGGCAGAAGGGAAGAAGGTTGGTGACGGAAAAATTGCCACCGATAAAATGGAAACCTGGATTAATCCCCGGAAAGAGTGGAAACAAATGTTTGTGGAAGCCTGGCGAATTGAACGGGATTATTTTTATGATCCCGGGATGCACGGATTAGATTGGCAGGCGATCCGGGAGCGGTATGAAGCAATGCTGCCGCATGTGGTGAATCGCAGGGATTTAAATTATGTGATTGGTGAAATGATTGCTGAGTTGAACGCTTCTCATTCCTATGTTGGTGGTGGAGATGTGGAAAAAGCCGAAAAAATTTCTGTAGGCTTACTTGGAGTTGATTATGAATTAGATGAAAAGAATCAACTTTACCGAATTCAGAAAATTTATGAAGGAGCTCCCTGGGATGTTAAAGTCAGATCCGCATTGCGTGAGCCAGGGATCAAGGTGAAAGAGGGAGAATATCTGCTTGCAGTGAACGGTGAACCGGTAAATGTATCGAATGATCCCTGGGCAGCTTTTCAGGGATTAGCCGGAGAAATAGTGAACCTTACTATTAATGATGAGCCAACCATGCAAGGGGCACGGGAAATTATGGTGAAGCCTCTCTCCAGTGAATTTGAGTTGCGTTATCATGCATGGGTAGAAAGCAATCGGAGGAAGGTTGAGGAAGCAACTGACGGCCGCGTTGGGTATATTTATGTGCCGAATACTGGCAGAGATGGCCAAACCGAATTGGTTCGACAATTTGTCCCACAAATAAAAAAGGATGCCCTGATTATTGATGAGCGCTTCAATAGCGGTGGGCAGATTCCGGACCGATTTGTGGAAATGCTAAATAGACCAATTTATAATTATTGGGCGCGGCGAGATTTCCGCTCATGGCAAACACCACATGTGGCTCATGATGGCCCTAAAGTAATGTTGATCAATCAATGGGCTGGTTCCGGCGGAGACGCTTTTCCGTATTACTTCAGGAAGCAGAATCTTGGTCCGTTAGTGGGCAAACGTACCTGGGGTGGATTAATTGGAGTAAGTGGAAATCCCCAACTGATTGACGGTGGATTTATTACGGCTCCTACATTTGGGCTGTGGACACCGGAAGGAAAATGGGCTGTTGAGGGATATGGTATAGATCCTGATTACGAAGTGGAAAATATGCCGCATGAATTAGCAACTGGTAAAGACCAGCAGCTTGAAAAAGCGATCGAAATTGTACTGGACAAATTAAAAGCACAGCCTCCAAAAGAACCACGAAAACCGGATTATCCCGATCGTTCCGGCGGTATGTTTCAATAGAATTTTATATTTTTATTTTTTTACTGAAAGTCCCGTTAAATTTGTTTTATGATTATGTCATTTGCTCAGCTTTTTGTATTAATATTAAATTATTTGCATGACTTGGTGATTGTATTAATACCTCATCCCTTTCCCCTCACACGGTGACCACTATGTGGCATCCCCCTTCCCCTTCTCCAATTGGAGAAGGGGAAGGGGGTGTAGCAATCTTCAAACTGATCAGAAGGCATATCTGAAGGATGGGGTTGAGGTTCATTTAAAATTTATCTTGTATATTTATTAATCAAGCTGATCTAGCGACATAATGATTATTTACTTTTGGCGGGGCTTTTTATTTTAAAGCGGAGGCTGGGTAAATCATGCTACAAAATAAATTGGCTTAAATTCAAATTAAACTTAATTGTAAATTTTGATGCGTAAGGCGTGATTCGTTATGCTTCTATTCTATAAGCATCTATATGGTTGATTTAATGGAAGACTTCGATTTACTACCCTGCTTAAAACAAAGTCTCTAATAAAAATCAATAACCAATTTTTTGACTTTAAACAGTTCTGCAATGTCGCGGATTTGATTTTCGATTTCCAATTTTACTTTCTCAGAAGGATTTTCAAACATATTTACCGTCACATTCATTTGACTGCCTTTGAAACGAAAACTCCAGTTGCCATTTGCAAAACCATTGATTAAAACTGTACCCAATGCATTACCGCCGGTTGCACCAAGTGAACCATAAATTTTGTCTTGCATATCCGTACTCACAAATCGCTGTCTGCCATCCGGGGCATAACCCATTGTGTAACAATCCCAATGCGGAAGCAAGTCGATGGTGTCCTTTGGCGGCAAGTCAAATGAATTAAATTTCTGTAAATTCTCTGCCAGCAACAGGTAATCGTCTCCGATATTTACAGTGTTTAAATTGTTTATTGCCTCTTTTGCCTTACCGGGGGCTATGCCGGCCCACCACTGAAAATCTTTTACTCGTACGGGTCCAAATATTTTTAAATATTCTCCGGCAAGCCAGACGAGGGCTTCGTCATTATTTATATTATCAAAACTTTTACCAGTCCATTCTTTGGTTGATACATAACTGACAATATTTGATCTGAGACTTTCTGCACCCACCCTAAGTAAGCTGCCTTCGAATGCCATGCGGTTTAATACCGGTTTTATTATGTTATCGGGCACGTCAGATTTATCTTTGATTTCCTTTGTTGTTAGTGGTTTGTTGGCAATATCTGAGATCTGTTTTTGCCATTGCGGGTATTTGTCTGCTGGGATATATCTGCCTTTCTGCGAATATCTTTTATCCCACACCGGATCTGATGCGGGAGGAACGGTAGCTGCCAGTATAAGAGAGGCTGTTTCCCCCGGAACCATATGAACGGACAATCTCATCGCTGGAATACGCAAGGCTTTCTTTTGCCGATCGAGTTGGTAAAATTCTTGTTCATTAAAGGATTTTGTCCGTGCGAATAAAGATAGCGGTGCAGTGGGGTGTGAACTGTAAACTGCAATAACGTTTTTTAAAACCCCATTCAAATTTTCACCTTGTTTTCCAAGCTTTTGTCGATGATATGACCAGTACCGGATTTTTTCATCTCTATCTTTCATAGGGAAATGACCTCCATTATTATTTTGTTTTTTGATGAACCGTAACTTTAAAATAATCGCAAAGTTGCAATATGCAAATCATATCTTTTGGTACAAGTGAATGATGATCATTTCTGATGTGATCGTTTGAAGCAGGAATTTGTGGTTCTGATTTACACATTGCAAACGTTTCTGATGTTTTTTATGAAGTGCTTATCAGGTTTTGTTTGTTCAACCACCAAGAAACATTTGCATACTCACACTAATCGGCGTAACTTTTATTGGTGATATTACAAACAAACACAGGGGGTATTAAAAGCGCAAATTAAAGAACCCTTAATTCACCTATTTATTACAGGTCTATTTATATTTCTCAGCGGCACGCCGAATGAGTTCAACGATATAAAAAGCCGGTTTAAATTTTTAACGATATCACATATCTGACTTTACAATACAGCCCAAACAGGAAATTATTTTACTTAAAAATTTTATTTACAACCACTAATTATCTGGTAATTTAGAATTCGCAGTTCAATTTTTTTTTAATAGCAAAGGAGATTTATTATGATAAAATATAGTGTGCTAATCATTATCACCGTATTATTACTAAACACACTACTATGGGGACAAGACTGGCGTAGGGAACCCGATGTAATTTATGTCTATCCTTATTCGACCAAAGTTGGAATTGGTATAAAAAATCCCCGAGGTCGTCTGGATTTAGGATCCGGTGGATTAAATAATAATCTGAGGTTGGGAAATTATCTTGATGTTGGAGAAACCGACTACCGGAATGTGTTTTACCTGGGCATTAATTCCACATTGAACTCTTCCAGGATTCCGGGCAAATATAATGCCTTTAAACCAACCTATGCTCCGGGACAGGGATTTGTGATGGCTCAGAGTGGAGGAGGTCAGGGAAATTTGGATTTTTATGGAATTGACTGGGCGGGAAACTTTGATGAGAGAAAATTCCCTGATGATTTTACGCATATCATTCGCTTTAATCATGATGGAAGAATTAGTATTGGCACTGATAAAAAAAGAGGAAAATTAGATCTTGGTAGCGGTGGATTACATCACAATATCCGATTAGGAGATTATCTGGATATTGGCGAGACGGACTATGCCAATGTTGCTTATTTTGGTATTAATGCCGTATTAAACAATTCTGATATAACAAATGGTTACAATCGCTTTATACCGACTTACGCACCTGGCCAAGGAATGGTTATGGCGCAAAGTGGTGGTGGTCAGGGCAATATGGATATATATGGCATTAATTGGAATGGAAATGAAGTGGAAAGAGATTTTCCGGCGGAATTTACGCATGTTATACGCTTTAATCATAACGGGAAAGTGGGGATCGGTACCACTGAACCTTCACATCACCTTACTGTTAATGGTGTTATTAAAGC
>CAZVKP010000216.1:0-6125 GCA_964627635.1 uncultured Calditrichaceae bacterium
TTCTGAAATACGATCTGTATTTTTTCACAGATGAAGTGTACCGCGAATTTGTATACGATGATGCTACACACACATCTGTGATGCACCTTGACGGAATTGATGATCGGACAGTACTACTGGACAGTATTTCGAAGCGATACAGCGCATGCGGCGCACGCATTGGCTGCCTGGTTACTCATAATAAAGACATTTTAAATACGGCACTTCGCCTGGGACAGGCGCGGCTTTGCCCACCCACGCTGGAGCAAGTTGCAGCAAAGGCAGCTGTAAGCACACCATCCAGTTATTTTGATGAAGTTGTGACAGAGTATAAAAACAGGCGGGATGTGGTATTTGAGGCGCTTGGTAAAATACCTGGTGTGGTTTCTCAAAAACCGCAAGGTGCATTTTATACCATTGTAAAACTACCGGTAGATGATGCGGACAAATTCTCCATTTGGCTTTTGAATGAATTTAATCTGGACAATGAGACGGTGATGTTAGCACCGGCAAATGGATTTTATGCCTCGGCCGATAAAGGTAAAGATGAAGTCCGAATTGCATTTGTACTAAATGTCGATTCCATGCGGCGTTCAATGAATATACTTCGGGAAGCGCTGTTGGTTTATCCGGGGCGAACTCAAGTTGAACAAAAGGTCGGTGTCGAAAAATAGATTCGCTGAAAATTTTGTTCAATAAGAAGCCCGGTTCTGTTCCAAACCGGGCTTCTTGTTAAAATCGAAATTGAGTGGTTAAAGCAAATTCAACGCTTTTTGCACTCCTGAACCACTTAAAATTGTGATTGAGATACCCAACATTTAACTGCCAATATTTGAGATCAATTCCCATCCCTAATCCCAGTGCAAATCCGTTATGTCCACCAAGCCCAAATCCTGCCCGCAAGGGAATTACTGAAATGGGTTTATATTCGGTGCCAAAAGAAACCAATGGAGTAGTACTATTCCCCAAATTTTCATTTAGCCCCTGTTGCCAGCTTGCTGTTAAAACCAATTTTGGATGATACTGGTAGGCTGCAGCTACTCTCATCGCACGGGGTAAACCGGTAGTAAAATCTCCCCGGACCAAGGTTGTATCCCGGTCGTAGCTATCTAAACTATCCAAATCATTGAACCGAATGCTGTCTGAATAGAATTCAAATAGTTCAACCGCATTCTCCTCAGTCCACTTTATACTTCCAATGGCATTGGTAAAATCAAGCGAAAAGGTCCACTGTTCATTGTATTCTGCCAAAAAACCTAAATCCAAACCGAGACCGGAACCACCTTCACTTTTTAGGATTTCTACATGTCCATCGGCTAAAATGTATTCATCGGTCGTCAGAAAGCTACCTTCAGACACCTCGGTGTTCGCGTATCCTAATCCGAAAAAGTACTTGGGAGAAACTCCAACCGATACAAAATCAAAATAATCGGAAAACCATTGTGTCACAGGAAAAGCAATTGAAAAATTAACAGCGGCGGCTCCCCAGCCCTCTCCCTCCAGGTCATCCAGATGATATTCATCCTTGTTTACATTGCCGTAAAAGGGGAGTTCAAAAGGACTTTTGGGTAAATTAACATAACCATTTCCCATTGCAGTAAAGGTTAAACTAAAAGGTCTGGCGTAAAAAGAAAATGTTTTTGCACCAAAAGCCATGTCCATTCGAAGTCCCTCATCAGGGATAAATCCGAGTAAATCGTCGATATCTTGCGAGGTGAGAGAATCTCCGGTCGTAAAAAAGCGATCATATTCGTTCAGGGAAAAACTGTTATTTTTGGCCATGACATGAGCCGAAAGTACGTGAAGTTCAAAATTGAAGTCCCGGTGAAGTGCCAATGTCGCCGGATTACCTCCGATATGTTCAGTACCTTCGGCAATGGCAATGTTACTACCAGCCATACCTAAGGTTCTGGCATCAAAATAGCTCTGAGACCAGACAGCTTCGCCTATCGAAAAACTTAATAATATAATAAGTAACAATTTCCGCATTACATTTCTCCTATTCATCGTCGTCCTTGACTAATACTTTTATTTCAAATTTTCCAGAAAACTCGATAAAATCACTTCCTTGAAGAACTACATATCCATTTGTTTCTTCGAGATTTAACGATACTCCAATTCTCACCGGCGGATGACTAAAAACCTGTAACTCTTGTTTATTTAAATAGAAATTGATTTGAGATTCCTCAGCGTTATTAACAAATCCTGTAGCCGGATCAACGGACGCTTTATTAATTTGAAGTGATTTCACAAATTCCAATTCCGGATTAAAATATGCGGTGGTATCGTAAATATCCTGATGCGCAGGATCGGCACTGACAAATAATTTCGCTTCCCCCCCAAGTGGACTATGGTTTAAGACATTGGCGAATAATTTTGCCGACTGAATTTCATCACCTGCCGCATCTTGTACGTCCTCTTCAATATCATCTGCAAAAAGTGTATCTACATCAATATTAACAGGATCCGGATTCTCAATTTTTAACTTAAAAGGAGTTGTAAAAACATAATCACCCCAGATCTGGTCACCTTGCTGCACATTTGCCATTCCACTATACATAACGGTTCCAGATACTTTTACATCCGTTGGTAAGATGTTTAAAAACTGATCGACATTCATTCCTTGTAATATCAGGGTGTCTTGAGGACCGGATTCAAACATGTATTCATCTATTGAAATGGTCGCAGAATTGGTTGTTACCCCATCTTCTCTATGATATCCTGTAAGGTCTATTTTAAGTTGTAGATTTTCGATATCAATTTGGTTTTGAAATGTTAAAAGCAACCGGGCACCCTGGAAATTTATGCCGGTGTTAAATCCTTCATAGTCTATCAGGTCATTTTCTTCAATGGGGTCTATATTTAATGTATCCCCATATAGAAATCCCTCCAGACTTTTTAAGGAAAGCTGCGTAGCGTCCATAGTCACTGCAATTTTATCCGTGGATTTTATAGGAACAAATTCGGTTGTTTCTTCTGTGAAAACATCAACATTAACTAAAATATCATCCAAAACACTGCCGGGCATTTCAGAATTTTGAATCGTAAAACCATCCAATTGAAATGAATGATGAGTTGTTCCGTCTGCTTCCATATTGAGTTGTGTTTGATATGGATTTCCGGATGCATCCAGTATGTCCGGAAAACTTGCATCTATTGTAGCAGTTAAGGGAAGACTATTTTTTACTGTTAAATTTATAGTTCCTTCCTCCAACTCTGCTTTGATAATTTTGTCTTTCTCAGTCCAATTAATTCTGAGATTTCTTTCAACATGTTGCGCATCAACCTTTCCATGAACTTCCGAAACAGCTAAGTCAAATAATTTAATATCCATTTTGTAGCTTGATGAATCGAGTAATTCTTGGGTTACCAGAAACGATGTGTCTTCCGCCACCGGAAAGCGGTATTCCAGGCTGATACTGGAATATATCCAAATCGATCCACTGCCGCCAATTGGGGCAGTGCCGGTACCGGTTTGACCTGGTTTTATCGGCTCAGGTATAACAATGTCCGAGATTAGGGTGCCGGTTGAGTCGTTACGAATAATCACTTCCAATCCGTCCGGTGAACTGGAATTGGGTCCTATGGTAAGTGGCAGATTGTTGTGAACTTTGAGCTGGATAAAACCATCCTGGACTTTAACCTTCTTAAATTCGGTTGCATTAATGACTCTTGGATCTGTAGAAATCGTGCCTTTTGGGATATAAGCTGTATCACCGACCTGGTTGCTTAACATAGGAAATAACTCACTTATTTGAATTTCTCCGGTTGAGAGGGCATTAAGCGTGTCGAAACGCAGCGTATCCAAAGCAAATGTATCTGACATGGTTTGCCCGCTAATGGTTAAATCTTCAGCGGTGATGGATTGCGGTTCTATCTCGCCATCGATATTAATGAATAGACTATCGCCCGAACTCACGATGCTGGTGTCATTCACGATCTCTTCCTGAATAATAATTTTTTCAGTGGATATGGGAATGACAAAGGGAACCACCCATCTTGGCAAAACGGGTTCTTCGATGCTGCAATTGGTCAAAAGCGAAAAAAGTAAGCTCAAAATTATCAGTAAATTAAGTTTTTTCATTTTAATTCAGTACTCCTTGTTATTTTCTCATCATCCTGATCTACATCTCTCCTTTCAGGTTTATTATCGATATCTATTTAAAAATCATAAATATTATTTTGCTTTATAACAATCTTTTAAAAAATTGCCTCAAATAAACCTAAATGGAGTAAGTCGCAGCATTATCAGTGACCTACATTAAATTTAAAAGTTAAGATAAAAATCTGTGGATAATTGTTATAACCTTTTCGATTTTCCAAAATTGTTGGGAATTAGAGATGAAAATTTTAAGAACTAAATTTATTCAACAAGGTAAGTCTTCTCGGTAATATTTCCAACATTATCGGTTACCCGAACTTTCAAATTGCTGGTCTTACCTTTTGGCACCTTTACAGAGATGAAGTCTTCTTCAGGATCAAATTCAAAAAGATGCCAATTTCCGTTAATAAAAACCTCAATTTGAGACTCTCTTCTAATACCAGTCATTTCATCTTGCACCACAAATGTAAGATAACCGTTACGACTGCTAAGTTTATTTTTTTTGATTTGCTGAGCGGGAATAACTTCCGGAGGAATTGTATCTTGTGCCAATGTAAATTTTTCTAAACTTGTTACTCTGGTAGAAAATTTGTTTTGTTCACTGTCCCAGTTTGAGGGAATGTAATTCCATCCATTTTTTTTGTCCAAATAATAGATACCTAATCCTTTAGCGTCCCTCAGAGAATCCGGAACGCGAAGAGATACCCATACACCCTTATTCACGGGTATGTCAAAGGGTTGTAAATCATAAATGGGCATAAACCGTTGGTAAGGCGCTTCAAATTCTGCCGCTGCAGGCAGACTGTCTGTTTGGGTTACATAGACTCCTGCATCCTCATACAATGCATCAGGCGGAAAAGAAGCTTCGAAATTTTTATCGGGGGATTCAATTTTATTTTGTTCTCCGGTCTTTACCGGTTGAATGTTTGGCAGGCTCTCTCCAAAAAGTTCATCAAAGGCAGTTCTTTCTCTTGCCAAATAAGCAGCCGGGAGATGTATTTGATACTGTTTTTTTTTCATCGGGAACCAGAAAGTTCCAAGTACATTTTTATCCAGCTTATTTAAGATTTTGAAGGGTTTGTTTCGCTCGGTTCTTACAGTTAATTCTAACCAATTTTTCTTCAACTGGTAATTTTGAACTTGAAAATAAGAATTGCTTCCTGAGATCAAATTAACTTCTGTTAAAGGCAAAAATAATGGCATGGTGGACATTTCGGATTGAGTAATACCCTGAAGTTTAATATAATCCGCGTCAGCTAATTTGGAAGCCGGTATAGACATGGCATAATGATGGATGTCATTGTGTTCAACATGACCGAGTATCTCAACTTTTTTCAGTAACTTATACCCTGGATTGCTGGGGTAATATGCCTTTATGTTTTCCAATTCTTTAGGTGACTGAATTCGCAGGTAAAGGATTTCATCCAGCCATCGATAAAGATCATATTCCAAAGCAATCGCTTCTCCGCTGATAAAATAAGCTTCAAATTCTGAATGATTTTGCCAAAAATCTTCGATCTCAATGCGGAGATGGTGCAATCCGTTTAGCATTGTTTCAGAAGCCAATATGCCGCCATTTTTTGGTATTTGGGGATAGTGGGGAAGTTGATTTGCCGGATGACGATAGAAATTGTGAAATATTCCCTGTTGTTGTCGCCATAATGAAAAATTTTTATCTAGTTCGATCTGTGAAGTTCTTGCATACGAAAAAGAATCGTATTTTACGGTGTAAACAAGTGAATCGTCGATAAACATGTCTGCCTTATAGAACGAAAATAAATTTCTGGCCCCGTTTGCCCGATCATAAACTTTAAGCAGCAGCCCAACCTTGCCCTGAATATAGAGTGTATCTCCGAGCGAGTAGTTTGTCTTTCGGTTTAAATCATAACGCACTGTATCAGTTTTGAAATTAATAAGTGAATTTTGATTTAATGGCATAAATGCTGCCTGATAAAGTTCGGGCTCAATGTCATCTTTCAGGACATTTTTATAATATGGTAAGGGATTAATGGGTTTATTATGTTTGTTTCTAATTTCAAAGTGC
>CAZVKP010000217.1:0-6123 GCA_964627635.1 uncultured Calditrichaceae bacterium
GCTCTTCCGATCTAAGTAGTGCCCCCAGAATCGGTATTTGTAGTAAGAATTTATGAAAATGAAATCGTCCCTCATCCGATCTCACATAAAAGACCAATCCCACAACCAATGCAACTGCTCCTAAAATCAAATAAAGACCATAATTGGAGAACAGATGATAGGTGCCAATCAACAATCTGGTGGGTAGTGGTAACACCAGACCACTGGCAGAAAAAATTGGAATGAAATTGGGAATGACAACCGTTGTAAAAATAATAAAGGCAAAGATTAATCCCGCAATCACCAATGTTGGATAACGCAACGCTTTTTTCACATTTTGTTTTATTTTTTCTTCATCTTCCAAATATTTATATAAATATTGCAAGGTATCCTCTAATGCGCCGCTGAGTTCACCCACTTTAACTGAATTCACGTAAATTGAGGGAAATATTTTGGGATATTGTGCCAGCGCCGAAGAAAAGGAATTGCCCCGTTCAATTTCATCGGCAAGTTGCTCAACCAGATTTTTGAATGCGGGTTCGGTGCTCTGTTCCCGAATTGCATTCAGACTCACCAAAATTGGCACGCCGGACTTTAACAGCGTGTATAATTGTTTCGTGAAAAGAATGACATCTTTTACCTTAACAGATGAGGTTGATTTCTTACCGGGTAATTTTGTTTTTTGTTGACTAATTTTAATCGGTATCAGATTCAGCTTTTGTAATTGCTGAATCACCTCGCCTTCACCGGGCGCCATAATCTCATTCTCAATGGTCCGGCCATCCTGGCTAACTGCTTTATAAACAAAATTCGGCATTTAATTAACACTCCCTGTGCTTTACATCGGTTGAAATAAATTCCAATACCACTGAATTAGTGCAGGTCCCCAATAAATAAATGTTAAGGTTCCGATTGTTAAGAACGGTGCCATGGGAACATAACCTGCAATACGATGTCTGCGTGCAGCAGATAAAACAATCATGGTTAAAAAGGCATAAATGAAACCGACGAATAATGCCAGTAGCACCATCTTCCATCCCATAAAAAATCCCAAAACTGCCGCAAATTTTATATCTCCCATTCCCATACTTTCTTTACGGAACAACACTTGACCCAACAGGGCAAAAAACAGAAGAGACGCCCCGCCTGCGAAAAATCCCAATAAAACAGATTCCCAGGTTTTGACATAAAACAGGAGATTAAAGAAAACCCCGAATGATAACAGGTACAACAATATTCTATTATGAATCAATTGGGTGGAGAGATCGATAAAGCTTATTACAATTAGAAAATAGATGAATACAGTATAAAATACAAAAGCTGCTGATGGTCCGAATTTAGAATAACTTAACACTGTTAAAACCGAACTCAGTAACTCCACTGCAAAATATTGAAATGAAATCGATTTGCCACAGGAATGACATTGTCCTCTCAGAAACAAATAACTTAAGACCGGTATTTTATGATAAAACGGGATATGAACCCCACAATCCGGACAAAATGAACCTGGTCTTACTAATGATATATGCCTGGGCAAACGATAAATACAAACGTTTAAAAAACTTCCAATAACTGCTCCTAAAAGGAAAAGGATTAGATATTCCATTTTCTTCCTCTAAACTAATTTTAGATTTAAATTGGATGTTTGCTTTTTTTCTTTCTTTTTTTCAGTAAATCCATTTTTCGAACGCAATAACATCCTTTTTATTCTTGCAAGCAATACATGCGGATTGTATGGCTTGCTGATGTAATCATCAGCTCCCAAATTAAAACTCTTTACTTCATTTTCGGAACCACTCAAAGCAGTAAGAACCATGACCGGAATTGCCGCTGTTGATAAATTGTCCCGAAGATGCTGTAAAAATTCGTAACCATCCATTTTGGGCATCATAATATCTAAGACGATGGCATCCGGTTTCTCTTTATTGATTAACTCCAATGCTTTCACTCCATCTTCCGCTTCCAGTAATTTCCAGTCTGTCTTCTTATCTACCAATATCCGCACCATTTTTCGCATTCCGGAAGAATCTTCCACTAACAGAACAGTAGTAGGTTTATTTTCATTATGGTCATCAATTTCTCCATTGCCACTTTCCGAATTAGAATTAATGGAACCATTGTCCTTGGAAGATTTTGACACCTTTTTTGAGTCAGCATTATTCTTGTTCAAATTTTCCAGGTTTTCCCCAGAAAGCTTTTCAGATATTGCATCCTTAGCTTGCTCATCGTTTTCCATATCCCCCGGACTAATAACTCTAAGTACTTCCTTATAGTCAGTATTTCCTTCGGCGATATGTTTCAATGCATCTTCATACAGATTCACAAAACCTTTTTTCTTCGCTTTTTTACGAATTTGATGGATTGAGGCACCAGAACCGATAAGATCCTTCAGTTCATCATCAATCATTAATATCTCATATACAGCAATTCTGCCTTTATACCCTGTGTAACCACATTTCTGGCAACCTGGCCCATGATAAAACTTAGGCTTCAAACCTAATTGAGAAATAAAAGGTACCAGCTTTTTCTCGACATCATCAGGCTGGTGAGTTGTCTTGCAATTCGAACACAACATCCGAACCAGTCTTTGCGCAATTACCGCTTCCAGTGATGAAGCAACTTTGTAAATATCCACTCCCATATCGGACATCCTGGTGATGGCACCAAGGGAGTCATTGGTATGAAGTGTACTAAGAACCAAATGTCCGGTAAGTGAAGCCTGAATACCAATTTCCGCTGTTTGCTGATCACGAATTTCGCCCACCAAAATAACATCGGGATCCTGGCGGAGGAAGGAGCGTAATGCTGAGGCGAAGGTTATCCCGGCTTTTTCATTCACCTGAACCTGATTCACATTTTCCATCATATATTCAATGGGATCTTCAATTGTCAAAATATTATTAGTGGTATTTCGAATCCGATTTAATGCAGCATAAAGTGTGGTGGTCTTTCCCGAGCCGGTTGGACCGGTAACCAGTATCATGCCCTGTGTTTTGGTAAAACATTGATTCAGCAGTTCTAAATTTCTTCCACGTATTCCCAATTGTTGAAAAGAGACTTTTGCTTTTCGATTATCCAGGATTCGTATAACAACCTTTTCACCAAAATTAGTGGGAAGAATAGATATTCTTAAGTCAATATCGGTTTCATCATGAATCACTTTGGCCTTTCCATCCTGGGGTTTGCGGGATTCGGCAATATTTAAATTAGAAATGATCTTAATTCGGCTTACCAGTGATGCATGAACACTTTTAGGGACTTCCAGAATATTTCGTAAAATCCCGTCTACCCGGTATCTAACAGCCACCAGTTTATCTTTTGGTTCTACATGGATATCACTGGCTTCCTGCTCAATGGCATCGCCAATTATCAAACTGACCAATTTTACGACCGATGATTTGCCTTGCTCGCTGTTATCATCAGCAAACTGAACAGATTTCTCAATATTGGCTCGATCCACCAAATTATCGATAAATTTGTCCGGTGAATAAAATTCTTCAATCTTCCTTTTCACCTGTTTTCGAAAGGCAAAAAACGTTTTGACAAACTTGCCGGTGAGATAAGCAATCTCTTTTTCTGCCTCCAGATCGAAAGGATTGATAAAAGCGACCGCGATATGATCTTCCCGCATATTAAAAGGAAAGACCTGATATTTGTCACAAATATTTTCCGGAATTTGATTTAGGGCATTTGAGTTGACCTGCATTTCATCGAGGTTAACAAACGGAATTTGAAGGACATTTTCGATGAAGACAGTGATGTCATCTTCTTTGAGGTGATCATTATCAATGAGCACGTCCATGAAATAATCATGGTCGGCAAATCGAGCTCTCAATTCATCGATAAAATCTTTTTCTATGATTTGATAGTCCAGTAGTGCCTTGGCAAACCATTCATCCTGAAACTGGTGTTTAGTGCTAACTTCCATATTTTTCCTTTACCAAACATCCGATTGTTATTAAGTTCCTATAAATTCATGATACCATGGAACATATAAAAATTAAAATTCCCTCACATTCTCATATCGACCGTTTAGACAAAATTATTAAAACACACTCTTCTAAATTTTCACGTCGTCGCATTAAGCAATTGATCCATCGTGGTAGTATTTTTATAAATAATAAAAGAATTCGCAGAGCCTCTTTTCAAGTAAATCCGCCGGTGACGATAGACATTTACCTTCAAAATCATCAAGATATTGAACAAAGCGCTAACAAAATTCACTGGCACAACCGTATTATTCATCATGATACCCATCTCATGGCAATTCAGAAACCGCCGGGTATCCCTACCGCACCTACTATCGACTCTGCAATCCACAATGTTTACTAACTTTTGAAAAAACAAAATCTGCTTCCTAATAATTTTTTTCCATTTCACCGTTTAGATCAAGATACCAGCGGTGTTTTATTAATCCCTTTATCGCAGCAAATGGCAGCATCCCTCAATTTTCAAATGCAAAAACAACAAATAAAGAAAAAATACATTGCCATTTGCTCTGGTAACAGCGACAGTAATCGATGGACAGTGAAAGGTTCAATCTCCCGGCAGGACAAATCCCGAAATCTGATGAAGTTTACTCCTCAACCCGAATGTAAAGAAATTAACTCCCAGACCGAATTTGAGATAATTGCTCAACACTCAAATTTGAATATTTGTAGTATTTCGGCATTTCCTTATACCGGAAAAACACATCAAATTCGGTTGCATCTTAAATATTCCGATTTGCCCATCCTGGGCGATACAAGATACAATCCAAATCCCTGGCATAATATTTCCGGCAAGCAATTCATACCTTCCCGGATGATGCTTCACTGCCGGGAAATGACCTTTTACCATCCTGTTGTTAAAGACCATCTTAACATCAAAGCCGCTCTTCCCGAGGACTTTAAAGAATACTTCCAGAAGTTCTTCCCTGAACTTCTACTTAATATTTATACAAATTAGATGCCAAAATTTAATATATTGTTATTTATAAAGTTATGGCAAGATGATACCCCACAGTGATCAAAATTCAGACAATTTAATTGTCTAAAGTGGACGAATTCTCGTCACGATTAAGTTAATGACCCACTGTGCGTATATTGGAATTAAACTAAATGACGAAATATAAACAACATGGAAAATAATGCGGATTATGAATAAGGGATGGCTAAAAAGAGAACATCAATTCTAATTCTGTGCGACTGTGGTGCGTCTCAACATGACTCAACCGGGCAGTTGGAAAACAGGCGTTCGGGGACATCAATAACAGTTCAGGACATCAAAATTTCATCTAATTTTTCAATGTTTGGTAAAATTAAGAATATGGCTCTAATTAAAATTATTGAATTATGAACTTTTTTTACGTAAGCGAGCGGCGAATGAACCATCCATTTGATGTTTATGTGGAAAAGTATAAATATAATATTTATCAACTAAATAGTTATCGGGTACAAGTTCGCTTAAATTGTCTAATTCGAAATTTGAATTTTGTCTTAAAAATTTTTCAAGTAACCGCTCATTTTCTTCCGGTTCAATAGTGCAGGTACTGTAAACAATCACGCCATCTTGTTTTACAAAATGTGCCGCCGTCTCCAATAGTTTTAATTGAAGTGCATTCATATTCAGAATATCCGCCTCAGTTCGCTTCCATCTCAAGTCCACCCGTTTACGAAGCACACCAAATCCCGAACAGGGAGCATCCAGAAGGATCCTATCAAACTCTGTTTTAGACGGGAGATATGTTGAATCCGCATTTATGTGAAAAATATTTGAATAATTGTATTTTTGAACATTTTCCCTCACCAGACGGATTCTGGAAAGATAACGATCAACAGCAAGTATTTTACCCAAATTCTGCATTTTCTCCGCTATAAAGCCTGATTTTCCTCCAGGAGCCGCACACATATCTAAAACCGTCTCTCCTGGTTTTGGATCGAGAATTGTTACCGGTAACCCGGTGCTGATATCCTGAATCGATACCCACCCCTTCAAAATGAAATCCAATTTTCGAAATTCCTGAAAATTATCTATCCATAAATAGTTGTTAAAATCGGGATGCGTTTCATAAGTAATACCATTTTCATCCAGAGATTTAAAGAGTATATCGTTGTCAGCAAAATTTTTATTTATTCTAACTGAAAGTCTTGGGCGATTATTGTT
>CAZVKP010000218.1:0-6094 GCA_964627635.1 uncultured Calditrichaceae bacterium
GAGATCTACACTCTTTCCCTACACGACGCTCTTCCGATCTTTAATCGAAGTTCTGGTAACGTCTACATATAGAACCCGACCATCTTTATGAAGGCGCTGGGTTTCATAACGGCGCAAAAAACCTTTTTTCTCGAGCTCCTGATTTATATAAAATAATTCACCCAATTCCACCAATTCATTGGGGATCAATAAAATTGAAGATTTACCTAATACTTCATCTTCAGTGTAACCGAATAAATCTTCTGCTCCCTTATTCCAGCTTAAAAATTTTTCCTGGTTGTCCAGAAAGAAAATGGCATCGGCAGATGTATCGATCATGGAAGTAAACAATTTCTCTTTATCGCGCAGTGCTCTCTGTTCCAATTCAAGGGTGGTTACATCGAACCCAATGCGCAAAATCGCCTCAATTTCTCGTTCATTGTTTACAACCGGTAATGAAATGATTTCAAGGTAGACATCTGAATTCTTATCGGGGAGCTTACGTTGAATCACATCCCGCGACACCTGTTTTTGTTCTATATGTTCGAAAGTTGAACAATCTCCACACATCTCATCTTTACCCCAAAGAATCTCATAACAGGGCTGATGTTTCGCACCTTTAACGTTGGGAATTTGTTTAACCAAGTATTGGTTGTACCAAACCAAATGATAGTTTCTATCGATTAAGTAGATGAAAACTGGATAGTCATGGATAAAGGCATCTAAGGTATCTAAGATTCCAATTAGCTTTTGAATTGTGGTAGACTGCACATCCATCATTCTTGTTAAATTTATCTCAATAAATAGTACGAAAGGGGAATGTAAAAATCAATGATATTTATTATTAAGTTTTTTCTGGAAAGCAGTGGAACAAAGACAGGGTGTATATGAACTATGCGTGATAAAAATATCAAGAAATTTTGCCGGGCAAATTTAAATGACCCAGGGATTTAACAATATTATCTTTCAAAAAATCCCATCAAAAGTACTCATCCCCAAACTTATATTTGGGAATGAGTTTTTGAATTGACCGAGTTATTCCTTATCAGATGGACCTTTACTCATATTTTCGATGAAAGGTTTGAAGAGATCAACAGGTACCGGGAAAATAGTTGTGGAATTATTTTCAGCAGCCACTTCGGTAAGTGTCTGGAGGAAACGGAGCTGTAACGCCACCGGGTACTTATTTATAATCTCTGCGGCCATTTGTAGTTTGGTTGCTGCCTGATATTCACCTTCTGCACTAATCACTCTGGACCGTCTCTCTCTTTCAGCTTCTGCCTGGCGCGCCATAGCTCTTTTCATCTCAATTGGTAAATCTATATGCTTCACTTCTACCAAAGACACTTTAATACCCCAGGGATCGGAGTGCATATCAATGATTTGCTGTAAATCTTTATTAATCCGATCTCTTTGTGCCAACAATTCGTCCAAATCGACCTGACCGACGATACTCCGCAGTGTTGTCTGCGCTAATTGTGAGGTCGCAAAAATATAATTTTCCACCTCCACTACCGATCTTTCAGGATCGAGCACCCTGAAATAAATAACTGCATTTACCTGAATGCTCACATTGTCCCTTGTAATTACATCCTGAGGCGGAACGTCCATTACCACGGTTCTTAAACTAATTTTTACCATTCGATCGATAATGGGAATTAAGATGATTAAACCCGGACCCTTGGCTCCAACCAGACGGCCCAAACGAAATACAACTCCTCGTTCGTATTCTCTGAGAATACGAATGGCACTGGCTAATAAAATAAGTACCAAAATGACAACGGTTGCAAAATAAGGCATAACAATTCCTCCAATATTAGCTTTTCTTTTTGACAAATATTTTAAGATGTTCAATGGAAACGACATCAACCGGGTCACCTTTGCGAACTTTTTCCTCGCTTAATGCATCCCATATTTCTCCATGAATGGAGACCTGCCCTTTCCCTTTGGCAAAATTTTCCACTGCAATGCCGCTTTCCCCAACAATACCTTCCCTGCCGGTAACCGGTTTTTTACGCTGTGCCCTGATGCCTAATCCAATTGCAAACACAAAGAATAGAACCGTCAAAAGCACTGCAAAAGCAATTATTTTCCAGGAAACCTGTAAAAAGGGTAGAGAAGATTTGAATAACATAACTGATCCTAAAATGAGAGACACAACGCCTCCTATTGTCAGAATTCCATAGCTGGGAACTTTTATTTCTGCGACAAACAAAATCACCGAGAATAAAATTAGCAACAGACCGGCATAATTCACCGGAAGCGTATGCAAAGCGTAAAAGGCTAATATCAAACAAATCCCCCCAACAACTCCCGGCAATATTGCCCCCGGATTATATAATTCAAAGAAAATTCCATAAATTCCGATTAAAAGCAAAATGTAGGCAATATTGGGATTGCTGATTACATTTAATATTTTAAACCGCCAGGATAACTCAATTCTTTCGATTCTGGCGTTAGTAGTGTTCAACACTTTTTTACCATCCAAGACTTCGTACTCTCTACCGTCCATCCAAACAATCAAGCTGTCAACTGTGGGAACAATTGTGTCGACAACACCCAATTCAAGCGCTTCACTCGCAGGTATGGAAGCACTTTCTCTAACAGCTTTTTCCGCCCATTCCATATTTCGATTACGTTTTTCCGCAACACTTCGTATAAATGCAACGGCATCGTTGGTCACTTTTTCCATCATGGTTTCACTGGTATCCGCACCCTGTCCTCCGCCCATATTTACCGGATGCGCAGCACCAATATTAGTACCGGGTGCCATGGCGGCAATATGACCCGCATATGTGATAAACACACCTGCTGAACCTGCCCGGGATCCGGACGGTGCAACGTAAACGGCGACTGGTATTGGAGCTGCCAAAATCTTTTTGACTATTTTTTGCATGGACTTCATTAGCCCACCGGGGGTATCCATCTGAATTATGAGGCACTCACTATTTTCGTCGCTGGCTTGTTGAATTGCCGATTTTATAAAATCATTTGCCACCGGATTAATCACACCTTCGTAGGTAATTAAATGAACCACCGGTTTATCCTGGCCAAATACTGAAATCGCAAAGAGAAATAAGACCGCTAAAACTTTTTTCATATTTTGCTTTAAGTTATTTCTAAAGTTGATTTTAACACAATGAAATATGAATGTCAAGAAATAATAAAGCAAGCAAAACAATTAAATAAAATAAATAGAGAGGTAATTGCTCCAAATTTCAAGCGAACAAAAACAAGTCGTATTTTATTTGAAACTGAGGGAAAAAGCAATAATTTGGTTCAATTATTTATGAATCGGGGTGAAAAAGAGAATTATCAAAATTGAAAGATTGCTGAGCATCAAAAACTAAATTCCCTTTGAGATTAAACGCCTTACTCAACCACATTTTACGATGGCAAGTAGGACAATACACCGGCTGCATATTAACTAAATGGTTGAGGGAAAGGCGAATTAGAATGGGTAATTTTTCTTTTGAATATAGAAGTGGGCGTTTTATCCGTTCATGGCAAATTGGGCACATGTAAATACCGACTATCTTCCCATCGCTATCATGTCTTGTGTGATGCATCTTGCAGGACATTTTCTTTCTCACCTTCCTCTATTGGAGAATACGGCAAAATTACTTTAAAAAGTGATCCTTCATTTTTATTGCTATCTACAAATATTTTTCCATCCATTGAATCGACAATATTTTTAACCAGGCTCAATCCAATTCCCATTCCGCCACCCATAAATTCCTGTTTGGATGTTCGATGATTTATGACATCCTGTATTTCATAAAATCTTTCGAAAATAAGTTCTTGTTTCTCCAACGGAATACCGACACCGTTATCCTTTACGCTATAATGAATTTCTTTATTCTTCAATTCCAGTTGAACCCGCACTTTCCCACCGTCATTTGTAAATTTTAACGCATTTTGCATAAATTCTCTGAGGACAAGTCGAAGTTGACGATAATCACCTTTCAATACCATTGGCTTTTTGTCCAACAGTACCTTCAGATCTATATTCCGTGTGTTGTATAATCCCACCATTTCCTTATAGACTTTACTCATTAGCTTTTTCAAATCCACAGCATGAGATTTATCTGCTATTTCAGATTGATCCAATCCTTCCAACATGTGCATTCTTTCTACAATATCATTCATTTCATTAACGGTGTTATTTAATATTTCCAAAATCTCGGTGAGATCCTCATTTTCTTCCGGCATTAGGTTGTGCAATACATCCAGGTAACCCTTAACAATTGTTAATGGCGTACGCATTTCATGATTGGTTATATATAGGAACTTATCCTTCATCTCATTCAGTTCCATAAGTTGAGCATTTAACTGCCGTAATTCAGTATTTTCTGCTTGCCGTTTAATTTTTTGGAAACATTTATCTATTGTGAACTGAACATGATCGAAATTAACCGGCTTAAGAATAAAATCATAAGCACCGGCTTTCATGGCTTCAATAGCCGATTCAATTGTTGCAAATCCAGTAATTACTATCACTTCAATAAACGGCCATTTGGATTTTACCTTCTTTAACAACTCCATCCCTGTCATCACCGGCATATTGAGATCTGTCGCTACAATATGATAGTTTTTCTCCTGGCATTTTTCCAGTCCCTCCTTCCCATTCTCTGCGGTGTCCACTTGAAATCCCCAATTTTCGAACGATTGCTGAAACATTACCCGAATTATTTCCTCATCTTCAACAATCAATACATGTACATCGTGTTTTTCCATAGTAAAATACCTTAGCCGCTATATATTTATTAATTTTCGGATAGAATCCATTTCATCATTAATTTTTTTTAAATATTTAATCACGTCACCATCCGAATTATTTAAGCTGGATTCAACAAGGTATAATGAGGTATTGATGACGTTGAGCCGACCCCTTAAATATGATAATAATCCTTCATAATATTTTATAGATTGGATGTCATTTGAACTAATTTCGGAAAGTGTCTCAAATTCTGGCATTTCACATCCTTGTAATTACCGATTTATCATCCTTAAATTTCCGGAGAATTTCTTTTCTCCTGAATACTTTATTTGCAAATAAAATGCCGATAAGCAGCAGGGATCTAACTTTTATTATAAGTTATTAAATATCAGCATATTACCACAAATATAGAAGCAAGCACAGGGACTAAAACTGTTGAACAACACATCATTTTGTTGAAAAATTGATTATATCAAGAATTTGTTAAAAAAAATTTAAATTTTAGAATGGTGAGTATGGATTCATTTAATCTTCGTGAAATCTGCCCTCAATTAATTTGGTGAGGGTCTCCATGGCTTCCTTTTCATCTTGCCCATCAATTCTTAATTGAACAACACTACCGGGCTCGGCTGCCAATGTCATTACACCCATTATGCTCTTACCGTTTACCTCTTCTCCATCTTTGGATATAAATACCTCCGATTTAAACTTACCGGCGGCTTTCACAAAAAGCGCTGCAGGGCGGGCATGTAACCCATTTTTATTTAAAATTGTAAGTTCTTTGACGATCATCGAAATATTTTGTTTTTATGGTCTCTCAATTCAATCAATAATTGATTTAAACAAGTTTGTAGATAACCATTCAAATAAACTAACAAATAAGATGTAATTTTGTGGTACTCAAATCAACAACAAATGAATACAATTAACACAGATTATCGTTAAATGAACAATATACCAACCACAATGAAGAAAATTAATGTGGCGATATTGACCACATAAAAATCCCGGCTAATTTTCGAAAAAATATAACTATAAAATGCTGTTCCCAAAAATACCACAATTAAAAGTGGCTTAATTTTGAACAAATGAATACCATAAACCAATACTAAAGCTGCCAAAGAAAAGATGAATATATAGCTATACAATTTTCTTAACCGTTTAAAACGATTTTGTCCCACATACTTGTATATATCCAGCGGATGTTGATAACCTTCTACAATGCCGCGATACCTGTAGTAAAAGTGCGGTATATTATAAATTAAAAGTGTGACAAGCAGTGCTATGATTCTGAAAGTGCCATTTGGAGAAATAAAAATGAACAACATACCCACAATAAGACTTGCCGGTTTTATAGTTCCACAAAAAAGGCGATCGCCCACAGCACCCAGTGGA
>CAZVKP010000219.1:0-6084 GCA_964627635.1 uncultured Calditrichaceae bacterium
CAAAAGTTAGCCGTTTTTCACACTGTGATCACTCCGTGAAACGGCTTCCAAAAAAATCTTTCGCTGTAGTAATAGTTAAATCTATTTTCCAACAAAATCATTAATAATCTTGCTTATTTACATGTGAAAAGTTTATATTGCTACGAATAATATATCTGTGTTGGAGAAATGAAATGAGTCGTATTTTTCTGCTTTTTTTTCGAGGCAAAATTGAATGCATTGTTTACTTTATTTTATCTCAATTTTATAGTCAAAAAAAATTACGTTATCTCATTTCTTTCTATAATACTTTTTTTACTGGCGATTGTCATATTAAGTCAAGCATATAAAACATTAAGATCAGGAGCTATTAAAGAAGAAGCACAAATTTTTTACAGATAACTACATCATCATTATCAATTAAGTGAGGATTTTATGAGTAAATTTAATTTATCAAAAGCAAAATTTTCCACCTTATGCGTCCACGGCTCGGGTGGAGTCGATCCACAGACAGGAGCATTATCCATTCCAATTTATCAAAGTTCCACCTTTGCATTTAAAAGTGCAAAGCAGGGAGCCGCACTTTTTGCAGGCGAAGAAGAAGGTTATGTTTACACTCGCCTCGGCAATCCTACACAAGCCGCATTGGAACAAGAAATGGCATTTTTGGAAGGTGGAAAAGCGGCGTTAGCCTTTGCCTCCGGAATGGCTGCAATTTCTGCAATTATAATGTATTATTGTAGAAACGGTGATAATTTGGTATCGAGTGACACCATTTATGGTGGCACCCATAATTTATATAAGGAAACGCTTCCCTTATGGAATATTCAGGCGATGGAAGTGGATGCCAAAAATTTGGACAATATTGAAAATGTAATCAATCAGAAAACAAAACTCCTACTCATCGAAACACCAGCAAATCCAACCCTCTCGGTTATTGATATCCGAGGTTGCGCAGAAATAGCAAAAAGACACAGCATTCCATTAGTCGTTGATAATACATTTGCGACACCATACCTTCAAAAACCGCTGGAACTGGGCGCTAATATTGTGGTTCACAGTGCAACCAAATATGTAAGCGGGCATGGCGATACGATTTCCGGAGTCGTTGTTGGAAAGAAAGAATTTATTGATGAACTCAGGGGACAAATACTCAGAGATTTGGGGGCGGTAATCAGCCCATTAAATGCCTGGCTATTATTAAGGGGATTAAAAACGCTACCGGTACGGATGGATCGTCACTGTACAAACGCTCTGGAAGTTGCCAAATATTTATCATTTCATCCAAAAATTAATTGGGTAAGGTATCCCGGGCTCACAACCCATCCCCAACATGAATTGGCAAAAAAACAGATGTCCAATTACGGTGGAATGATTACATTTGAAGTAAAGGGAGGACGCAAAGCAGGGGAAAAATTAATGAATAGTGTCGGGCTCATCACCCTGGCAGTAAGTTTAGGAGACTGCGAGTCCCTTATCGAACATCCGGCTTCTATGACACACTCCACTTATAGTGCAGAAGAACTTGAAGAAACCGGCATCACCGAAGGCCTGATCCGTTTATCAGTGGGCTTAGAAGATCCCTCTGATATAATAACAGATTTAAAATTGGCTTTAAACAAAATATAATATTTTTCACTATATAGAGTCGTTGAAAAAGGTCGATTTCCTCTTTAATCGATCTTTTTACTTAACAACATTCTATGAGGCCTACGAAATGCTATATACGAAGTCCAATACAATTTGATGATTAGAATGAACCCAAAAGTTTTTAAAATGATTAAAAACAACCTCAATTACCGACAGACATAAAAGGATAGTAAAAATTTTGCAATAAATTTGTGTTTAAGAGAAATGCTTTATTTTGTTAGTAATCCACGACGAGGCAGGTCGTCGTGTCAATCACTCCATCTAAGCTGTGAATATCTGCGAGAATCACTTTTCCTAATTCTCTCATATCTTCCGCTTCAATAAAGACAATGGAGTCGTAAGGACCAGTTACGGGATGAACTCTTTGGACACCCTTAATATCCCCGGTTTGTTTAACTACTTCTTTGACTTTATTAGGGGTAATTCTCACCAACGCATAGGCACTGATGCTCATTTTGGCGTACCTCCATTTTAGAATTTGTTAATAATATAATGTAAACTGATTTATTTGTCAATAAATTCGGGGGGAATAAAAAAATAAACAGCTATTAAGATTATTTAAAATGATTTGAGGAATATTATTCAGCAAAAATTAATAAGTTTTGTTTGTTCTTATAAAACGATAGCCATTTATTCAGATTGTTTCGAAAATTTTTTATCACTAAATGCAAGTGGCAACAATTGGTCAAGTTTATAAGATTTCGACTCACCGCTATCTTTTACTAAAATCACCTCAATCTCATTCGCATAATCCATTAATACTTGACGACATGCACCACAAGGCGGACAGAATTCATTGTTATTTCCCAGTATATAAATTTTTCTAAATTCTCGTTCTCCCTCTGACAATGCTTTAAAAAGTGCTACTCGTTCCGCACATATGGTTAATCCATATGAACTGCTTTCGATATTGTGTCCTTTATAAAATTTACCATTTGCCGTTTGAATTACCGCACCTACTTTAAAACCTGAATAAATCGCTAATGCGTTATTTCTAATACGAATTAAATCTTGAATTATTTGTTCTTTTTTATCCACTATATATTATACCTTCATTTGAAAAAAAATCCCTCAAAGGAAAACCCTTGAGGGATTAAAAGCAGGTTAAATCTAATTAATTACTTTCGCTGTTCTTCCAGCATTTGCCTTAGCTCTTCCAATTCTTTCTCCGCTTGCTCTCTTTCTCTTCTCAAACGCCTCAACTCATCCTCTATATTGCGGGTATTTTGTCTTTCCCTTAGCAATCTTTCATAAAAATCAACTTTTGAACTTACATTAGAGTCTCTTCCGGGCCTGTCTCCGCCAGGCAAAGGCATCAATCTGAAATTCAATCCAAGATACATTTTCCAAGCCGGATAGTTTGGTAAATCCAATCTTTGGGCAGGATCCGGCAATAAAGATGAACTTGTATTATCATCGCCACTCACTCGAATATCTATTCCCAAATCGAAGCTGAACCATTGCCGGGGTTTAAAACGAACTGACGGGGTAATAAACGCAAAACTTTCCCGGCTATAGGCCATGGTATCCGGTTCATCTATAAAACCACTACCCCAAATTTCCAGATTTAAATCGAAAATTTCAGTTGGATAATTAAAACCTATTCCATAATTAAGTACCGTTGCATTACCGTCTGCTTTAAATTCAGTACCACCTCTTTCGAATAATACTTCACCAGCATCATTATGGTTATACCAACCTAAATTGACATGGATACTAAAGCTGCGGTCATGAAGGTAAGGATCATTAAAAAATGAAAACAATCCTGTAACACCATATTCAACACTACCAGCCGTATACGGTTCAAAGGGATAATTGTAATCTTTACCGGTAGGGATTCGGACCGGAATCTGCACACCGGTGTGAAAACGATTATTACTTAGCCCAAACGACCCAACCTTAAAATCCAGGAAAAAATCTTCAGGACTATTAAACTCACTGGGTTTATGATTGTCCTGATAAACCCGGTTCATCAGTGTAGCATCAAAATGCTCCATAACTCCATAGGTCAATAATGCGTTACTTTGGACATCCCAGTAATTCACCGCAGAAAAATTTGCGGGTTTATTCTGTCCCAGAAAATCACCAACCTTGGTGAAAAACCGTAAATTTGTTCGCAAATCCAAAGTACCTCTGTCCAGTGTACTTGCAGATTGAACGTGAATTAGACTCCGACTCCCAAAAGTACCTGCAGTAACTAGCATCGGTAACAGTAAGAGGATAAATAAGAACTTGTAAAATTGAGACATATTGTTCCTCCCGCAAAATAAATTTATTGTTAAGTTAAAAATTTATTTATGCTTTGTCAAGAAAAATTAGGGCGTTACACAAACATTAATTGAATCTCGTTGCTATAACATAAACATTTACAATAATGGCAATATCTCGAGCGATACTTACAATTTGTCTAAATATATCGGATATACTCCCCGATACAATGACAACATCTCCCGGTTGTAACGGGACAAGCAAGTCTTGATTACCGGTTTCAATAAATTCTTCTATATTCACTTTAACTACTTCCTGATTTTTTCGAATAATTCTGACATCATTTAAACGGGCAGTATTTAGAGGGCCTCCGGCTGACGACAATAAATCGACTATTCCATAGGAACTTGGTATGCTATATATTCCGGGTTTTTGAACATGCCCCCATAGATTTACATTAATTAATAAAACATCATTCGTCCCTAAAATATACTGTGCCGGTCGATCCCCATATTGTAATTGCTGCTGTTGCCCCTGAAAGTTTTGAGAGTAACTTAAAGATACAAACACAAGAAAACACAGTATTATAAGAATAGGTAAACCATTTTTCATAATAAACCGGTTCTAAATCCAAGTAGTTTAATTCCTATCTCCTTTTAAAATCAGTTTTTATTATTTAAAAAACTTCCGTGTTGATGTGCTCAATTTGAAGCTACTTCTTTGAATATCCATAGTAGGATAATGTCGACAACTAAGATAAAAAGTTTAGTCCAATAAAAAAATATTTTTTATTTTTATTTAATTGCCTTAGTTAACAATAAAATATCCCCAGTTGGATTCCGAACCCGAGTGATCCACTCCGACTGCATCAATGCGCCATTGATAACGACCTCTTTCCAGGGATATAGTTATTCCAAATTCATCTAAGTTCCAATTTTCAGGAAAATCATACTTGATTGTTTTTCCAACAACCCAGTTTAAATCACTTTGAATATGTTCCATTCTGAAATAAAAACTATCTGAAGACATATTTTCCCATTCGAAATTCGGTTTATTATCAACTATGACATCCTGAATGGGATAAAGTAGATCGGGTTTTTCAATTAATTTATACTCAACCGTATCTGTAGGGGCACTGAATTGATCTGCTTCATCATAAGCTCTCACAAAGTAAAAATATCGGGTATTGAGGGAAACGGAGGTATCTACAAAGGTTGTATCGATTGGTTTATTTTGGCTGGCAACTTTCCCGATTTGCATGAAATTTTTATCCTCAGTTTCACTTCTGTATATCGCATAGCCGGAAAGGTGCTCTTCCGAATTCGGATGCCACTCAAGAAATATAGCATCGTTTTCCGGAACCGCATCGATTCCATGCTCCACAATAGCTTTTTCGGGAGACTTAGCCACAAGTTCTACTCTTTTTGGTGCCGGAAATTGATTCACATCATCCCCGCAATTAAAGAATAGCAAACCAAACAAGATTGGAATAAGCAAGTATTTTAAATGTATTTTCATTATCAAAATCTCACAGATGTGCTTATGCGATGACTCCCACCCAATTCATGACCCCGGTAAGCATAATCGAAATTAAAGAACCAGACTTTGACTCCAACACCGGCAGTAAACTGGTCATCCGCAACCCCGAAACGAACACCCAATCGCTCATAATATACATATTCTATCCCAAAATGCTGGCTTCTATCGAATTTACTTCTTAATGAATACGCAAACATTAATTGGCCATTTATTCTGGAAATGGGTTGAAAATAAGATAAACCGAAATTCCAACTCCGCTTTATTTTATCTGAGTGACGAGAATCGGTATTCCAGGTGATTTTTGTTTCAAATATATCTTTTAAAGCATATCCAAATGCTAATTTACCAAGACGGTTATCGTCAAATAAATCATCCAAACCAAATTTAAACATACCGCCGGCATCAAAACCAATTCCAGACGCAGTTTGGTTAAATAAAGATTGTCTGATAATTTTCAAATTTATACCCACCGGGAGTTCTGTGGGTAAAACAAAATACTGCCATCCAAAATCGATATCTATCTTGTACAATTTCGCCAGTGTGATATAAAACGCATCACTGGTAAAGCTGTTAAACCCTTGCGGATTTTCAGTTAACACAATCCCCGACTCTCGCAAATCATCAGGGTTAGAGGCACTGGTACTCGCATCATTTACGCGACTTGAATAAGTGGAATTTTGTCCCAGAATATCTGCCACATCGCGGTAT
>CAZVKP010000220.1:0-6070 GCA_964627635.1 uncultured Calditrichaceae bacterium
AACAATACCAAATTTCAACTTAAGGCAATTTATCAGGATTTTACATTTTTAGAAGCTGAGGCCGATAGTAATCGTGCACATTTTGTACTCAAAAAATAATCTCTCTAATGATCGAATTTTTTAATGTTTCTGTAAAAAGTAAAAATCGATACATCATTAAACAAATAAACCTTAAAATTCAAAAAGGTGAATTTGTATATCTCATAGGTAAAACCGGTGCCGGTAAAACCACCATGCTTAGAATTATTTATATGGATATTTTTCCCACCCAGGGAAACGCCAAAATTGCTAAATACAGTTCATCCAAAATCAAGAAGCGACAAATTCCATATCTTCGTCGTAAAGTTGGGGTGGTCTTTCAGGATTTTAAACTTTTGCCGGACCGAAATGTGTATGAGAATGTTGCCTTTGCTTTAAGAGTTATCGGAGCCGGGCGAAAAGAGATCAAAAGCAGGGTATTGAGCGTATTAACCCAGGTTGGTTTAAACCATAAGCGCTATCATATGCCGGAACTCCTATCGGGAGGAGAAAAACAAAGAGTTGCCATTGCCAGAGCACTTATCAATGAACCGTTTATTCTCCTTGCTGATGAACCCACTGGAAATTTAGACCCGGATGCATCGAAAGGTATTGTAGAATTGCTGGAACGCATCAACAAGAGCGGTACCGCTGTCTGTATGGCTACTCATCATTATGATTTGATAAAACTGGCACCCCACCGGATAGTTTTGCTTGATGACGGAATTATTAAGAAAGAAATAAATCCTCAAGATTTATAGATAGGGCAAATTTTTTATGAACCTGTTGTTTATACTTAAAGAAGGATTAATTAGTTTAAAAAGGGCAAGAGTATCCGCTTTTATTGCAATCATATCATTGAGTCTATCTCTAACTTTGATTGGTCTGTTTGGGATTGTTGGACAGAATGTAAAAGATGTTTTTTTTAAAGTGTACAAACAGATTGAACTGGAAGTATTTATTGAACCTGTCCTATCTGAGAGTGAAATTTCCCAGCTTACCCAAAAAATAAAACAAGATTCCCGAATTGCCAACGTCAAGTTTATACCCCGGGAAAAAGCTTTGGCAGAATTTAAGAAAAATTTTGGAGAAGACATTAGCAGTGTACTTGATGAAAATCCCCTTCCGTCTTCTATTCGGATAATTATGGATCCCGCACATTCTACCCCTAAGGAAATCGCTGCGATATCCGAAAAAATTAATAATTTTTCGGGGGTTCAAGAAGTTCTTTATCAAGAGGAAATCGTTAATTTTGTTCACAAATATTTTAGTCTGGCCGTAATAGTTTCTATTTTTCTCGCAATCATCCTGCTTGGCGTAATTACTATTTTAATTTTTAATACCATCCGCTTAACCATTCATAATAGAATGAATATTATTCAAATTATGAAATTGGTTGGAGCCACCAATAGTTTTATTAAAAGTCCGTTTATTGTGGAGGGGATGCTGCAAGGATTTTTAGGTGGTCTGGTTGCCTCCGGAATTGTGGTTTTATTTATTAAAGTTATTCGAAATCTCATTTATCCCCAATTGGGAATCCCGGAACATCTATTTTCTTTTTTAATTGGTATCGGAATTATATTTGGTCTGGTAGGAAGCTATTTATCAGTCAATAAATATCTTAAATATTAATATGAATAACCGATTGGAACAATTTTTAACCTTTGTGTTATTTCGCTTGAAATAGACTTCCTTTCCCCCTTTGCAGGCTTTTGCATATTTGTAAGAGGTAATGGAAAAGCCGTTGAAACGGCTGCCTTTTTGCGTAAGTTTCTTATCAACACCGGGATTAATCCCGGTGTTAATGACAATAAGACTCAATCAATTAACCGTTTTAACGGTTTCCAGGAAAATCTGCAACAAGCTGCTTGAAGGGGGGCAAAGAAATAATTTTTTCGCCCATTCTGAAATAAACGCCCCTTACATCCCTCTTCAAGGGGGGATTTTCGATCCATTAGTTCGTACACAAATCGCATATTTAGTCAATATAGTTTAACTGGTCTTTCATATTATTAATGCTGATTTGAAAAACAACACATTCCTATTTTTGCCTACAAAATAATATTTGTGATTGAAAGAACTTAAATTTATAACGATTTAATAATGTGGAATTTTTACCGGAATCTTAAGCCGACTGTGCCGACTGTGTTAAATCTTCAGGATAAACTGTGGTAGAATAAACATCATCAACAGAAAAAGTAAAAGAAAACCTGCTAAAAGTATTTTACTTTTTAGGCTAAACACGAATCTCCCCCAAGAAATTAAATTTGACAAATTTATAAAAACTATAAATACTGTTCTGTGATACGCATCACTCCCAAAAGCGTCAGCATGGGTTTGTAACAATTTTACAACATTTTTTTACATATTTTCAATATTTACAAAATGAATAAATTTATCTGAGATGTGAATTAATTTTGTTTGCTAAAATGTTCAATTTTAGCCTGACACTCTTCTTTGCCGCATTATTTCTGTCAAGATGATACCTGCTGCAACAGATGCGTTTAATGATTCAGTCTTCCCTACCTGGTTAATCTTAAATATGTTATCACTCTCTTTTAACAATATGCGACGAACGCCTTTCCCTTCACTTCCAATTAAGACTGCCTGTGGTTTGGTAAAATCCATTTTCCACATATCTGTTTCGGTTGAGGATGAAGATGCATAGAGCCAAATACCACATTTTTTAACATACCGCACCGCATTGACCATATTACCAACTTTACACAGATCAATATGAAAAACAGCACCGGAAGATGCTTTTACCACAACATCGGTAACCGGAACATTATTTTTATGACTAAAAATGATTCCATGGGCTCCCAAAAATTCAGCGGAGCGAATAATGGCACCGAAGTTGTGAGGATCTTGAATTCTATCAACTATAATTAAATTTGGAAGTTCTCCGGATTTTTGAATCTTATCAATTAAGTCTTCCAAATTTAAATAATATACCGGGGATATAAATGCAGCGACACCTTGATGCTTTCCCCCTTCGGCAATCTGTTTTATTTTTTTTGCATCTGCCTGAACAATTGGTATGTTTTGTTCCCTGGCTTTTTTATAAATTCTTGAAAAAATTTCGCCTTTTCGCCCCGATTGAATATAAATTTTATCAATCGGTTGTTTGCTTTCAATTGCCTCTAAAACCGGATTTCGTCCGTAAATGACAGGCATAAAATTAACCTAATTGTTGTACCAAACAGGATTGTCAAAAATTAAATTTAAAAGTTTATTTGGCTGGAATATTGAACACTTATTCATACCGCAAAGAATCCACTACATTTAATCCGGCTGCTTTATAGGCAGGATAAATACCCGCAAAAATACCAATAACGCTTGTGGTTGAAAGTGCAGCGATAACGGCCCAAAGCGGTACATCCATCGGAAGATTTGCCAAAAGAGAGAATAGTGCCGCTAATCCCACACCAATCCCAAATCCTAATATTCCGCCTAATATACAGAGAGTAGTCGCTTCCAATAAAAATTGCACCAATATGTTAAACCGCCTGGCACCCACCGCTTTTCTGATCCCGATCTCTCGGGTTCGTTCAGTTACTGAAACCAACATGATATTCATTACACCAATGCCACCCACCACTAATGAAACCAAACCTATTAAAATTCCGCCGAGCTGTATATAGCGGGCAACATTATTGAACGAATCTACCAGCGATTGATTGTAAAATATGTCAAAATCATTTTCTTCGCCGGGTGGCACTTTACGGACCTTTCGCAGAATACCAATAACCTCATCCTTTGCCTTATCAAACAATTGCGGACTTTTTGCCATCACCGTAATGTTCACGGAATGATTTTTTCCAAAAATTTCTTCCCAGGTGGTAATGGGTATAACGGCACGATTATCCCGGCTTTCTCCGAAGACAGAATTCCCACGCGCTTCAAAAATGCCGATGATTTCAAATTTCTGGCCGTGAATTCTAACCTGCCTCCCCAAAGGATTGCTATAGGGGAATAATTTATCGACCACATCCATTCCAATTATGGTGACTTTAGCATGGCTGCGCACATCCTGATGTGTGATAAAACGTCCGTTGCCAATAAAGTATCCATTATTGATGATAAACTCCGGTGTTGCACCGGCAAGCATGACGTTGGGATTCGTTTTCTCTCCTTTGTAAACAATGGTCTCTCCAAATTGCCAATGCTCCGGTCCAACATATTTTACTGAAGGGGCATTTTCCCGAATTTCATTTGCCATCCCTATGGTTAAATCTTTCCTGGGCTTTCGCTCCCCATGACCAAACAACTGTTGCCCATATTTTTCAACTTGAAAGGTATTGGCACCTAAAACATTTAATTCCTGTTCAATTGAAGATCGAAATCCTTCCAAAACAGCCACAATAAATATAACTGTTGCAATGCCAATCACAATTCCAAGGGTGGTTAACACCGAGCGCAAGCGATTAGCTCTCAGTTGATTAATGGCAATTTTCAATAATTGAATTAAGAACATTTTTAGTTTTTTTTAAATTACTTTTAAAGGAATATGATAAATTCAATCTACTCATATCTCAATGCATCAATGGGATTCAATTTTGCTGCTTTCTGCGCAGGGTACATCCCCGACAAAATCCCAACCAGTGCAGAAAATCCATACCCAATTATGACTGTACTCACCGAGACGCTGGTTTCCAAATTGATGAGTTGCAATAACCCCCCGGCAATAAGCACCCCTAAAAGAATGCCGATAATCCCACCGATAGAACTGAGCGTCACCGATTCACTTAAAAATTGTAGCAATATATTTCTTTTTGTGGCACCAACCGATTTTCGGATGCCAATCTCCCTGGTTCGTTCGGTTACCGACACCAACATAATATTCATTATTCCAATTCCACCTACCAACAATGAGACTGCCGCAATAACAAACACAATTAAATAAGAAGTACCAGTGATTTTATTGTAAAATTCCGTCAGCATATCCTGCTGATTGATGGCAAAATTGTCCGGCTCACCCGGTGGAATTTTTCGAATACGCCGCATCACTCCCCGGATTTCATCTTTTAAATTTAAAATTTGTCGTGGTTCTTCGGGGCGAAAGGCTACCGTAATTCCCCTTCGATGAAAGCTAATTCCACGAAATGTGGTATAAGGAATGATAACCTGGTTATCCATGTTAAAGCCAAAAAAACTTCCCTTTTCTTTTAATACACCAATAATTTTATGAGGAAAGCCATTTATCTTTATCCTTTTCCCAAGAGGATCTGAATTTTCGAACAGCTTTTCCCAAACATTTTGTCCGATCACACACACCGGATGTGCACGGTGTACTTCCATTTCTGTAAAAAAACGACCATATTGGGGTTCGGCATCGCTGGTTTCCACATATTGTTCATTACCCCCAATCGTAAACACTTCTTCAAGTTCCTTATTGCGGTAAGAGATAGTCCGCATTGCCTGGAATTCCGGACTAATCCAGCGTGCCGTTTCAACGGCATCTTTTAAAACCTCATATTCCTTTACGGTCACTTCGGGGCGGTTACGTAATTCCCAGTAATTTCCCGTAATGACCCAGGGGAACTTGCTTAAATAAAGGGTTCCTGCGCCAATATTTGAAAATTCTTCTTCCACATAATCATTAATGCTCTGAATGGCAGTGAAGATAACAATAATTGCTGTGACACCTAATAAGATACCCAGGGTCGTGAGCATAGAGCGAATTTTATTGGTCCGCAATGCATCATATGAGAAACGCAAATATTCCATCATTTGAGCGCCAACTGGCATTGCTATACCTCCAGTTGTGAAGAAACTTGTTCTTCGCGCTCAATTACACCATCCATCAAGTGAATAATTCTTCTGGCATGCTTGGCAATAAAATCTTCATGAGTCACCAAAACGATAGTATTTCCATGCGTATTCAATTCATCGAATATTTCCATGATTTCCGTGCCGGTTTTGGAATCCAGATTTCCAGTCGGCTCGTCTGCCAATATCATTGATGGATTATTCACCAGTGCGCGGGCAATGGCAACCCGCTGTCTTTGTCCACCGGAGAGTTCATTCGGTTTGTGATTCATGCGATCCG
>CAZVKP010000221.1:0-2864 GCA_964627635.1 uncultured Calditrichaceae bacterium
GTTAAACAGGCATCGGAAATGGCGGCTTTAGAGGCTGCAGCCGCAGGGACTCATTGGACTTTTGCCCCAATGGTCGATATTGCGCGTGATCCACGGTGGGGGCGGATTGCTGAAGGTGCAGGTGAAGATCCTTTACTTGGTGGAGTTATGGCATGGGCGAAAGTAACCGGTTTTCAGGGAGAGAATCTGGCAGATAAAAATACTATTGCGGCTTGTGCTAAACATTATGTGGGATACGGGGCAGCAGAGGCGGGGAGAGATTACAATACTGTGGATATGTCCGAAAGAAGATTGCGGGAAGTTTATCTTCCCCCATTTTATGCAGCAGTATATGCTGGTGTCTCAACTATTATGAGCGCGTTTAATGATCTGAATGGTATTCCCGCTTCTGCCAATCACTTTACGTTAACGGATATATTACGCGAAGAATGGGGATTTGACGGATTCGTGGTTAGTGATTGGAATTCCATTGGCGAACTGGTGAATCATCGGGTAGCAGCAAATAAGGCAGAAGCGGCGTTCCTGGGAATAAAAGCAGGTGTGGATATGGATATGGTCGGGGATACCACCGTCGGGTATGTATATCTTCCTCATTTAGAAAAGTTGGTGAATGAAGGCAAGGTTGATGAACATGTAATTGATCAATCTGTTCGGCGAATCCTGAGAATAAAGTTCAGATTGGGATTATTTGAGAATCCGTATGTAGATAAAAATTATTATCAGGAAGCTTTGCCATCACAGGAAGAGAGAGACAAGCTTGCCAGAAAGATTGCCAGAGAATCCATTGTGTTTTTAAAAAATGAGGGTAAAATCCTTCCGCTGTCAAAAGAATACAAAAAAATCGCAGTGATCGGTCCCCTGACAGATGATCAATATTCGCCTTTGGGCCCCTGGGATGCAGAGTCGCAGCCGGAAAAGGTGATTACGGTTTTACAGGGATTAAAGTCGAAAATTTCTTCCAATGTACAAATAAGCTACGTACAAGGTTGCGGTATCACGGAAAGTAATAAAGATCAATTTCCAAAAGCCATTGAATCAGCCGGTAAAGCAGACGTGGCAATTATGGTGATGGGTGAAGACCGTTACATGAGTGGAGAGGCCGCCAGCCGCGCCGATATCGGACTTCCTGGCATTCAGTTGGATTTGGTAAAATCAATCCATCAGACCGGAACTCCGGTGGTTTTGGTTTTGATGAATGGAAGACCTTTGGCTATCCCCTGGATAGCAGAAAACATTCCCGCTATTTTAGAGACCTGGTTTTTAGGCGATGAGACCGGAAATGCGATTGCAGATGTACTTTTCGGTGAATATAACCCATCCGGAAAATTACCGGTAACTTTTCCCAGGTCGGTTGGACAGATACCAATTTATTATTCTTTCAAAAGCACCGGCAGGCCAATTGATCCGGATGACAAATTTACCACAAAATATCTGGATATTCCCAATACTCCATTATTTCCTTTTGGATATGGTCTCAGTTACACCACTTTCGAATATGAAAATTTGAAAGTTTCTCCTGCCATCGCCAGAAGCGGAGAAGAAATTACGGTCTTGGTAAATGTAAAAAATACCGGTGATGTTGCAGGCAGTGAGGTGGTCCAACTTTATATTCAAGATGTGGTGGCAAGTGTTACTCGACCGGTTAAAGAATTGAAAGGTTTTGAGAAAATATATCTGGAGCCGGGAGAAACCCGAACGGTTAAGTTTACCATTTCTAAAAATCTCCTTGCTTTTCATGGACTTGAAATGAAAAAAATTGTTGAACCTGGCGAATTCAAAGTGATGGTCGGCGGTGATTCTCAGAATTTATTATTGAGTTCATTTGAAATTATCGAATAAGGATCTTGAATAGAGACTGTCAGGATCATCTCATTAATATTAGAGAGGAAAACGATATGCACGCAAAATGGATTGTTTTGTGTATTATTTTAATCCCGTATATGGTATCTCTCGCTCAAGTAAAATATGATAATCATGTGTTTTTTGACAACAGTATTACAGATGGTAATTATTACTATAGTTCCGGTTCCCACATCTCACCGAGTTTTGTAGAATCAATTGGGGAAAGAATTCCGGTCGAAAAGAAAAAATTTTTAAATCCACCCAACAGTCTTAAATTACGCTGGATATCCAAGTCCGGCGGTAACTGGCAAATGGCAGTCCATGTTGATAAATGGCGGGGAAGGGATATTTATTTTGATGGAAATGTTCTTTTCTTCTGGTGCTATTCAGAAAAAGAAATTCCTGCAAATAGTCTCCCGAAAATATATCTAAAGAATGTGGAAGGAGCTAAGAGTAATGCAGTGAGGTTGGATGAAATAATTAAAGTTATCCCGGCAAATGAATGGACACACATTAAGATTCCGTTGGATAGATTTATTAAAATAACTACTAAAGATAGGAATTTACACCGGATTAAATCGATCTATTTTACTCAATGTCTGGACGATGGAATTGAGCATACGCTCTATATTGACCAGATAAAAATCAGTAATGAAATTTCCGGGGATCGAACACCTCCTGCCACACCAAATGGATTAGAATGTACCGGCTACGCTAAGCATATTGAATTAAAATGGAATACAACTCCTGATAGAGACATTTTATACTTTAAAATTTATCGTTCATTTGACGAAAAGAATTTTTCACCGGTGGGTATTCAAAAGAATCATTATAGGCGTTATGAAGATTTTATAGGCGAAATGAATAAACAGGCATTTTATCGAATCAGTGTGGTGGATCAATATGAAAATGAGTCGGAACTATCTAATATGAGCAAAGCTACTACCAGGAGGATGAGTGATGAAGAATTACTCAGCATGGTTCAGGAAGCCTGTTTTCGGTATTATTGGGAATCTGCTCAT
>CAZVKP010000221.1:2874-6053 GCA_964627635.1 uncultured Calditrichaceae bacterium
CGAATGCAGGTATGGCGCTGGAAAATATTCCCGGTGATGAAAATCTAATTGCTGTGGGAGCTTCTGGTTTTGGAATTATGGCAACCGTGGTGGGCGAAGAAAGAGGTTTTATCACCCGGGAACAAGCTGTAAACAGAATGACGAAAATACTCAATTTTTTGAAAACTGCGGATCGTTTTCATGGAGTTTGGCCTCATTTTTTGGATGGACGCAGCGGAAAAGTGGTTCCCCTTTTCGGAAAATATGACAACGGAGGTGATTTGGTGGAAACTGCTTTCTTGATTCAGGGACTGCTGGTGGCGCGTCAGTATTTTAATAAGGATGATCCCTTGGAAAAGGCAGTGCGGGATGAGATCACAAATCTTTGGGAGACGGTAGAATGGGATTGGTATCGGCGAGACTCTGATAGCAATTTTCTTTACTGGCACTGGTCACCGGATTATCATTGGAAGATTAACCATCCATTAGTGGGTTGGAATGAGACGATGATCGTTTATCTGTTAGCCATTGCTTCCCCCACTCATTCGGTGCCCGCATCGATGTACTACTCGGGTTGGGCAGGTCAATCTGACCGAGCAGTACAATACCGCCAGAATTGGGGAAAAACCACTCATGGTGACCATTATGTGAATGATAATAATTATTACGGAATAACACTTGATGTTGGTGTTGGGAGTGGCGGGCCGCTGTTTTTTACGCACTATTCTTTCATGGGATTTGATCCACGCAACAAAAAGGATAAATTTACCAATTACTTCCGAAACAACCGAAATATTGCATTGATCAATCAGGCATATTGCGTTGAAAATCCCAAAGGATTTGAGGGATATGGAGCGAATTGCTGGGGACTTACCGCAAGTGACGACCCATGGGGATATACCGCCCACGAACCTATTCCCAGAAATGATAACGGTACCATGACCCCCACCGGCGCTTTAGCTTCTTTTCCGTATACTCCCAAAGAATCAATGAACGCTTTAAAATATTTCTATTACGAACTGGGAGACAAATTGTGGGGAATTTATGGATTCCGGGATGCCTTCAATCTTTCGGAGAATTGGGTAGCCAATATTTATATGGGGCTGAATCAGGCTCCCATAACAGTTATGATTGAAAATTATCGCAGCGGTTTAATCTGGAACTTATTTATGGCAAATCCCGAAATACATCCAATGCTTAAAGAAATTGGATTTGTAAAAGATGAATAGAACGGAGATGAAAATTAAATTTTACCAATGCGTGGTTTTTTCTTGACAAATTAAATTTGACATACTATATTTTAATGTAAACGTTTACATTATTTTTGAAAAGGTAAAATTAAATGGAGATATACCTCACTATTCATTGATAAAGCGTTTTCATAATTTGCATGAATACCAACATCGTCCAAATTGCCAAACGTGCAGGTGTCTCGATTGCAACCGTATCTCGAGCCCTCAACAATAACAATTCCGTCCGTCCCGAAACTCGCCGAAGAATTTTACAAATCGCAGACGAATTAAACTACAAACCTAATCCCATTGCACGTAGCCTTTCCAAAAAGAGAACCGATACTATTGGCGTGATATTACCCGAATTGGTCGATGAATTTTTTATGGAAATTATCCGAGGAATTGATGAAGAGGCATATCGCAGTAATCGTTATGTAATGGTTTCCAGTTCTCACAGTCAACGTAATATTGTGGAAACATTGCTTGAATTTATGGCAAGCGGTAGAGTGGATGGCGTTATTTTGATGGCTCCCCAACTGCATACCGAAGCCGTAGAGCTTATCCAAAAGAGTCAAAAACCAGTCGTGCTTGTCAATGTTTGTGAAGAATTAAATAATGTCGTAAGCTTTAATGTGAACAATCAACAGGGAGCCTTTGTTATCGTAGAACATTTAATTGAGCACGGTTACCAAAAAATTGGAATGATACAGGGTGCTCAGGGTAATTGTGACGCAGAAGAACGATTTCGAGGTTTTCAAAATGCACTTAAACGACATGGATTATCTTGCACAAGTGAATTGATTGTTCAGGGTGATTTCACTGCTCGTTCCGGATTTTATGGATTTTCCCGCCTGATGAGCCAACGACACAAACCGGAAGCAATATTTGCAGCAAATGATATGATGGCAGTGGGAATGTTCGAATCAGCCCGTTCCTCCGCTATTCAAATCCCTCAAGATGTGGCTATCGTCGGATTTGACGATATTTATCTCAGCCGACTTCTCCAACCCCGTCTCACCACAGTTCATGTTCCTATAGCAGAATTGGGTAGTAAAGCCGTTCGTTACCTCTTTCAAATGATCAATGGAGAAATTGACCCGCAGCAACCACACCGGGAAGAGTTGACCACCGGACTGGTTGTTGGGGGTTCTTGCGGATGTCCGAATCCGACATCTCATTACATGCTTTAATATAAATAAACTTAACTAACTAAATGGAGGAGTTTATTATGAAGTATCTCTCTACGGTATTTTTAATCATGACCCTTTTCCTGTCTATTGCGGGAAATCAGGCAAATGCCCAGGGTCATGTTGATCCCGCGTTTTTACAGATTCAATCTGCGGAGAATCCAATAACGGTGGATGGTGAATTGAATGAAACCGATTGGGATCGGCGGTTTGATCATCTGGTATTCCGCTCTAATTTTGAACCAAGTGATGTGGAATATGGTGTGACCGGGGAAGTGGAAGTCCAGGCGCCTTATACGGATACAACCACTACTATTGTGAAAATGTTGCATTACGGATTGGATCTTTACATCTCACTGCAATCCAACGATCAGTCGGTCTGCCGGTTCAATGGAAGCTGGGAAGGAGACGGACTCTTCATGAAGATCAATGATGCTACCGGCACCGCAGTGGAGTACAAACTCTATTTCAATTTGACAGGAGATGATCCCGATATTCACTTAGAGCAACCGGGATTGTATCCCAATTCTGCGGAAGGTGCTGCCTGGAAGCATGCCTCTACGGTTGTCAATGATACCATGGCGGCAGATTCCGGCTATACGGCGGAGCTGGTCATTCATCTGGATGATCTGGGGTATACCGATCCTGTTGCCAGTGTACCGGTCTTGATGAATATTTTCGATCCGGATGGTTATACCGGGGCAGATGGTGAAGCGTGGGAAGTCGGTTCATTTCACAAAATGTGGTGGGGGAGTGAATGGGGACCGGATATGCGTGTCTT